>BLLU01000083.1 GCA_011959105.1 Lachnospiraceae bacterium
AGATACTTTTCGGGTATCTATGGATATTTTGTTAAAAGATGAATTGACGTTAAATGTAGCAAAAGATGTCCATAGTTGTGGCAGCAATGCAATCCATGAAAGGAAACCGGAATTATATGAAGGAATACTGATCAAAGAAAGCATAGCGGATGACAGTATCATTGATTGCCTTAATATTCATAAAATTGAATTGTGGAATACCGGTGGGAAACCAAAATACTGGACTGCATTATTTTTTACAAGTAACAGAAAAGATTTTCCAGAACAAATTTCAAAAGTCATGCTGTCGGATCCTGATAAAAATGAAAATTGGTTTGTTGATTTTAAGGCAGGTAATGAAAAATACATTGTGTTTAGAGATAGGATTTTAAAATATCAGATTGGAAATCAGACTGAAAGAGAATATGTATGCAATGAGTGTAAGAAATTAGGTATTTCTAATGAGCAGATGAACTGGTCAGAATAGGAGGAAGCATGAGGGTATTATTAACATCAGCGGGTTTAGAAACTGAGGAAATTAAAGAGTGCTTTGAGGATATGGCAGGTAAAGATATGTCTTTAGTAAAAGCGTTATTTATCCCTACAGCGGCAATAGATGCAGATGCAATAGAAGTTTTACCAAAATGTATAAATGATCTGTTAAAATGCGGTATCTTAGGTAAAAATATTGACGTATTTGATTTACATGCCGGAATGGAGTTTGAGAAACTGCAACAATATGATGTGATATATTTGTGTGGCGGAAATACACGTTATTTGCTTGAAAGAATCAATGCTACAAGGTTTCATAAGTCCTTAATGGAGTATATCAATGACAATGGACTGGTAATAGGGGTAAGTGCTGGAAGTCTCATTTTTTCCAATAATTTAGATAATAATTTGGGGTTAATTGATACAAAATTAGATGTTCATTGTATAGCGGGGGAAAGAAGGGGCAAATTGACATATCCATTAAAAAATAACATAAAACTTACAAATACATGTGCGCTTGTAATACGGGATTTTCCAGATGGTGTGGAAATAATTGGAGAATAGTAAGAGGACAATATGTTTCAAGGATTTAATGAGTCTACCATAATGTATTATAAAGCAATTCATAAGGAAAACAGTAAAAAAGTATATCAGGATAATGAACAGCTATATCTTGAAGGTGTGAAATTTCCTTTAGATGAACTATATTTTGAATTGTATAACTATTTTAATGGCGTTGACAGGGATTTGTTAAGTAATAGAAGGAGATGTATTTCTTCGGCATATAATGATGCTCGTTTCTGTTGTGGAACACCTATAAAGGAATATTTTTACATACGATTCAAATTAAATAGAATGAATAAGAAAAATGCATTGGGTTTCTTTTTTGATGCATCTTTAGATGGATATAAATATGGGTTGAATATCTATAATCCAGATGCAAATGGAATGAATAAAATCCGAGAATATATATTGGATAATAAGCACTATGCAAAAAGAGTAATTGAAGATTTTAACGAAGCATGCTTATTAAAAATTCAAGGGGAAAAATATAAAAAGGAATATTATTCAAAAGAAGATATTATTTTACAAGAATGGTTGGAACGCAAGAGAATTTCTTGCACACATGAAGAAAATCTTAGTCCCATTTTTTATGAGAGAGAAATTTTAAATCATATTTTTTCGGCATTTGACAGTGTAAGGGAAGTGTATTTTATGTTGAAGGAAGCATTATAGTTGGTATCTTAGGGCAAATGAGGGGCAAAGAGATGTGCCAAGTCCACCTGATTATTAGTGGTCTTGGCACATATAAAATAGAAATCCAGTAAAGTTCCAATGAATCCTCTGCATCCACCCACATCTGCATATTTCCCTCAAGGCAGAGGCGAGCATATTCAAAATTTATTGCTGCCGCGTTTAGTTTCTTTCAAGTTTTTGTTTTAATACAGAACTAAATCCAATGCAGCGTTTCACATTTCAACGGAGTGTTTCTTGAATATGGTGTTTCTTGTGATATTATGAAATCGGAAAGAAGGTGAAAATATTGAACGCTCAAAAAAACAGGCAGTCTGATTGCTGCTATCAGGAAAGAACAAAATCGCACGCAGCAGGATTTAGCGAATGAATTAGGAGTATCAAGTGCAGCTGTTTCAAAATGGGAACGGGGAGTTTCCCGTAGTTAAAGATACCACACCAGACATAACAACACCACGCTTATACGGAACTTGGCACACCCCAAAAAACATACAGAAATCCCCCATAAGCAACAAGGTTTGCTTTTATGGGGGATTTCTTGTTTTAATTGTCGTTTTTGAAATTATTCAACAGTCTCAATAGAATCCACAATGCTCATTCTTGCAATAGAACGCAGAGGAATTGCCGTTGCAAGCAGGCAGGCCACAATAGAAATAATCGCAGCTTCCACAATCGCCATAACCGGAACAGCGACAAGCTGTAAAGCATCGGTCTGTGCTGCTCCGACAAAGATACAGCAGACATAGCCAAACACCATTCCAATCACTGACGCAATGATACCGTAATAAGCGCCCTCCCACAGAAATGTTTTATAAAGGCTTGCGGCACTCATTCCAATAGCCCGCTGCATCCCGATTTCACCGACACGGGTATGGATATTGCTATAAACGGTGTTGATAATGTTCAGGAT
>BLLU01000084.1 GCA_011959105.1 Lachnospiraceae bacterium
GATTGAGGAGGCGCATATGGACGAACCGTACAGAATTGCAATCTATCTGCGTTTGTCAAAAGAAGATGGGGAATCGGCAGAGGAAAGCAACAGCATCACCAACCAGAGAATGCTGCTGAAAGAGTATGTCAAAAAACACTTTGGAAATTACCGGCTGAAGGAATTTGCGGACGATGGTTTTTCTGGAACAAATTTCCAGCGGCCCGGGGTTTCTAAGATGTTGGAGCAGATTGGGAATGGTGAAATTGACTGTGTGCTTGTGAAAGATTTTTCAAGATTTTCCAGGGATTATATTGAGCTTGGCTCCTACTTGGATCAGATTTTTCCATTTCTCGGCATACGCTTTATTTCACTGAACGACAATTATGACAGCAAAAAACAGGACGGGGGCGCTGCAGAACTGGATATTTCATTTAAAGGGCTGATGTACGATTTATATTCGAAGGATTTATCGGTGAAAGTCAAATCCTCGCTGCGCACAAGAAAAGAACAGGGGCAGTATGCCTGCTCCATTCCGCCCTTTGGATACAAAAAAGCGGACGGGGACAGGCATATGCTGACTGAGGCAGAGGAGGAAGCGAAGATTGTCAGAAAAATATTTTCCCTGGCGTTAGAGGGAAAAACCTCCGTGGAAATTGCGCGGCTTCTGAATCTGGAAAAGATACCTGCGCCCATAGAATTTAAAATCAAAAAGAAACAGGCAGACAGGACGCCCCCGGGAAACAGTTTCCGCTGGAATCACACTGCCGTCTGCTCCATTTTAAAAAACCCGGTTTACACAGGAGATATGGTGTACGACAAATATGAAAAAAGCGAGGTGGGCGGTAAAAACCATTTAAAGCCCAGAAGTGAGTGGAAAGTATATCAGAACCATCATGCGCCAATTGTTTCCAGAGCCGATTTTGAAAAAGTTCAGAAGATGAGGGAGCACGCAGGCAGCAGGCGGGCGAAGGATGTAAAAGCAGGAAAGGAAAAGGAGGTGGGAGTGTGTCATCCGCTGCAGGGAAAAGTGTTTTGCGGCGGATGCAGGCGGGCAATGACGTTGCGAAAGAGTGTGCGGCATCCATATTTTTACTGTAACCACAGGTATGCATACACAGACAGGGAACATTGCGTGAGCCATTTGAAGCTGGTGTTTTTGGAACAGTTTGTTCTTGAACAGCTGCGTTTCAGATTGCCGGCGCAGAAGGAACTGGAGAAAATAAGACAGGAAAAGGAGGATGAAATCCGCAAAAAGCTCCGTATATGGATCAAAGAGAAGGAAAAAATAAGCAGAAAAAAAGCGGCGCTGCAGAGAAAACGATTAGAAGAATATGAAAAGTCTGTTTTTTACAGAGAATTCTCTTTCCAGACAGAGGATTTAGAGCTGCAGCAGGTGGAAGAGAGGATGGCGGAGATTGAAAAGGAGATAATTAGCATGGAACAAAAACTCCGCGAAGAGAAGGAGAAAAGCCCCTTCAGCCGGGAAGGAAAAGCAGAGCTTACCAAAGAACTGGCGGAGACATTGCTCCGGGAAATTACTGTGTATGGAGAAGAGCGCATTGAAATTACATGGACGTTATAATTAATTGCAGTTGCTTAACAGGAAAGGGGATCGATTACAACCATCCGGATTTTCGCAACCAGGACGGCAGCACCAGAATTCTGGCTTTGTACGATGAGACTTTGGATCGGGAATTTACGTCAGAAGAAATCAATCAGGCATTGGAGGCTTCCAGTGAACAGGAGCGGTTTCGCATTGTTCCAAGCAGGGACACTTCAGGACACGGCACCCACGTAGCCGGGATTGCTGCGGGAAATGGCCGGGCAAGCGGCGGAGTGAACCGGGGCGTGGCATTTGAAAGTCCGCTTTTGATTGTGAAACTGGGTACACAGGACCCCAACGGTTTTCCGAGAACAACCCAGCTGATGCGGGGGCTGGATTATGCGGTGCGCAAATCTCTGGAATACCAGATGCCTATGGCAGTCAATATCAGCTTTGGAAATACTTACGGTTCCCACAGTGGGACGGCTCTTTTGGAAAGCTATATCAACGATATTTCCAATTACTGGAAAACCAGTATTTCCATCGGAACCGGAAATGAAGGGGCGGCCCGGGGCCATACCTCCGGCATTTTAAAACAGGGGCAGGAGCAGGAAATAGAACTGGGGATAGGAGAGTATGAATCTACCGTGAATCTGCAGCTCTGGAAATCTTATGCAGATCAGTATGATGTGATTCTGGTGCACCCTTCCGGCAGCCGTATCGGGCCGATCCGCCAGGTTCAGGGGCCTCAGCGGTTTGTGATGGGACAGACCGAGCTGTTAATTTATTATGGAGAGCCGAGTCCCTATAATCTGTATCAGGAGATTTATGTTGATTTTCTCCCGGCAAAATCTTATATTGACGCAGGCGTCTGGAAAATTGTGCTTGTGCCGGAACGGATTGTGCAGGGAAGTTTTGATTTATGGCTGCCCGGACAGTCTGTGCTGAACCGGGGCACTGGATTTTTGCACCCCACAGAAGAGACAACATTGACGATTCCCTCCACAGCGGAAAAAGTGATTTCCGTGGGCGCTTATGACGCCAGGTATAATCAGCTTGCAGATTTTTCCGGCCGGGGCTTTACCAGACAAACCAACCAGGTGAAGCCAGACATTGCTGCGCCTGGAGTTGGAATTCGTTCTGCTGCGCCTGGGGGCGGCTATGCGGTGAGAAACGGCACATCAATGGCAACGCCTTTCGTGACTGGGAGTGCGGCTCTTTTGATGCAGTTTGGAATTGTGGATGGTAACGATCCGTATTTGTATGATGCTGTTATAATTGGACTAAGTTAGAAAAACCTTGAAAAACAGGGGTTTCTGCTTAGTCCATTTTCATTTCAGCAGGTTTTCTACACCTGAAATTAAGACAAGTAACGTTACGGAAAGTATACCACATATATGTCGGCATGGAAAGCAAATTCGGGTTGACAGTTAGCCGCATTTTGGGTAACTGTCAGCACGAATTCCACAAGGGTTTGGGAGTGTAGCTCCCAAGTATTTCAAAATGGAGGACAAGCTATGGCAACGAATACAGCGAAAGGTGCAGAAAAGAAGAATACTCGCACAATTACTTTCAAAAACAATGAACATAAGGATTTTTATAAGGAATATCTGCAGAAGTGCAGATACCAGGATGTGTACCATAAAGCATTGATATACTGTCTTGGGATTAGCCGTGATACAAGGGAAAATGTAGACAGGATTTATGATTTTCAGACAGGATGCGTGAAAACAGAGTGCCTGCAGGAAGGGTGGCAGACCAGCGGAAGTGCAAAAATTGTACGGATGGCGTTTAATCTCTATTGCAATGAAACGCCGAGTGTGGTCAGTAGTGGATGAGGGTGGCCGGCTGGTTGTGGATAGAGTATATCATGGATTTGACCAGTCCGTGCAACAGCAGATCAAAGATTACCTCAATCCATTACAGCAGAAAGAGCCAGTGCAACAAGAATTACCATCCAGGCAGAATGGCATCCCCTTTGGGGCAGATGTGCTATCCGACAGTAACCAGAAAAAAACGCTTCTTGAAAATTGGCAGAAGTATATGGAAAATGGTGAATATCTCCGCAGTATCGAAAGTGGGGAAGAGCAGAATTATAGTTTTATTGATGGGAATAAAAACAACAGTAAAAAGAAAACTGGCAGGCAGTCCGTTTTGAAAAAGCTGCGGCAGAAACAGGCAGAGATTACAAAGCGAAGCGGAAAGCCCCAACAACAAATGCCAGCAGCGGATATGGAGCGTAGACGGAAATAAGAAAAAGGAGAAGTGTCTGGCATGTAGCCAGGAGCTTCTCCTTTTTCATGCTATTAGAGAACAATAACAAGATTTAATATTTGGGCTAAATCTGTTGTGTTTCCTTTAAGTGGTTTATTTCTGCCAATGGAAGGTTGGTAATCTCCGCAATCTCTTCAGGGGTATCTTTCCCCCTGACGATCAAGCGGAGGGCAAAATCCTTTGTTGTTTCCAATGCGGTTTCATTCCGCATTTCTTCTAACATGCGACACATAATCAACACTCCTTTCTCATCGCTTTTAAAGTAGCGTACCCTGTCAGCCAGTATCTTATAATTCATATCAGACGGGTCGGTGCATGAGAAATCATGCATGAGCCGTCCCAAGGTAGTTTCATCCTGAATCTGTGAATTTACATAAATAATATGGGCATCATCCCCAAAATAATTCCCGGTTTCTTCTACGACACGGTTGATATGGTAGAGGGGAAGCCCGGACTCCATCACATCGTTTTCTGTAATGAAAATGACAAAGGATTCTGGAAGCCTCTCATATTTATCGCCCGGTTCTGTGACATTCGCATCAATCAGGCTGGAATGGTATCTTGCCCGCCTGGGGACTGCGCCCTGGTCACTGCGCTGTATTTCAACATTCAGCACATTGCCAGCGCTGTCGATAGCAAATATATCAAGCCTTGCAGAACGTCCTTGGAGGTTCTTCATATTATGTTGAGAATGCACTTCTATTACTTTCAAATCATCTATCTTTAATATGATACGCAGTAACAGCTCCACACATTCAATATCTTCAAACACTTTCGTGCAGAAATCATCATCCAATAGCCGGAAATTTTTCAGCCGTTGAAGATCTTCCTGCCGCTTCTGGCTGTATTGTAATCCGTTAGCGGTATTCATTGCGCTACCAGTCCTTTCCTGAACTTAAATCGTGTATGGCAGACATTCCCTGCAAGTGGGATTTTTTAAAATCGGTTGTCATCATCAAAATGCTCCATGATGTCCTCCACCCTGCAGTGAAGGATGTTACAGAGCCTGTCTATTGTGTTCACTTCCACATTTTTGTTATGCCTTAACCTGTTAAGCTGTGAGCGGTTGATGTTGTGGCGTGTGTAAAGGTCATACTGTGTCACGCCCTTTTCCTTCATGGTTGCCCATAGTCGGTCATACGTTATCATCTTATTTTCGCCTTTATTCAAATGTTGCTTGTATTACCTCTATTATCCATGTAAAATTGTCTAAACAATAGTGTTCGCATAATAACACTAAAAATACAGGAAAGGTGGACAGAAAATGAAAAGGGAAGGGATTAAGAAAAAGCTGGATCAATGGAAGGAGGTATTATATGAGAGGATAGTTGATGGCGTGAAGCACAGGGGGATATGCTGCCTTCTGGCTTTTATGGCACTGATCAGCTTCATCTGGTATGCGAAAGAAAAATATCCAGAATGGAAAGAGGCACATTCGGGAGTTCCTGATGTAGTGAGCAGTATGTCCGTCAATAATGCCCATCATTTGAAATTGATAGCCAATAGAAGCCGAATTGAGGACAAGGAGGAATTTGCAAGAGAAATCATCCATATGTGCCAGGACAATTCGTTCCATTCCATCCGGTTCTCGACGGATATAAATGGCTATCCCTTAGAACTTAATATATTGGTATATTTGAACCGGAAAGAATTGGAGGAAGGGGAATTAGTCTTTGAAATAGAATTTTCTACGGATGATTTTAGCGGGGAATACGATATAAAAAATGATGCGGATAAGTTTCGCCTTTATCTGGATAGGGAAGAAATTGATTTTTATTAATACAAAATGAAAAATTGTAGCCGGACGGATTTTATTGTTCATATCCATCCGGCAATAGAATAATGATCAGATGTAGGCATTAAGAAATGTCTGTGTTTTTCTGCTTTTTGGGCTGTCGGATGCGTGGATGCCCTAAAATCTTATCAACGTTGGAACAGACGGTATTTAATTCTTTCTCAAACTTCGCACTTGAATAAATGCGTATGCACCTTGAAAATCCAATAATAACTGGCAAAAAAATAGCATGAATACCATCTGGTTTGGTATAATTGAATTGTCCAGAAACAATTAAAACCGGAGGACTCATGCTATGAATAAAAGTATAACACAAGACACCCAGAATGATAACCAGATTTCTAAAACTATCCGGAGATTTTTTGTCAGATTTCATATTTCATCTGCATTAAAATCTGCTAATGCCTATAAAACAAAAGGCTTTTCTGTTGTGGAAGTCTTTCAGTATCTGTTTCTGCTGGTTTTTTCTAACAGAAGCATGTACATGAATCTTCTTACTGGAAGAAATACGCCCGCGTTCGCAAAGGATACTGTCTACCGTTTTATGAAAATGGTTCAGATCAATTGGATCCGTTTCACAACAATTCTTTCAGGCAGAATTATCAGGGAAGCTATTGTACCGTTGGATTCTGAAGATCGTGCCAATGTTTTGATCATTGATGACTCCATGTTTGAAAGAAATCGTTCTAAAAAAGTGGAACTGCTTACAAAAGTATATGATCATGCAAAACATGCTTATAAATTTGGCTTTCGAATGCTTACATTAGGCTGGTCAGATGGAAGTACTTTTCTCCCGGTTAACAGCGTGCTCCTTTCCTCTGAAAACAAGAGGAATCGAATAAACGAAGCAGCTGCCATGGATAAACGGACTGTCGGGTACAAACGACGCCAGCTATCTATGCAAAAAGGAACAAATGTAATGCTTGAATTATTAAAGTATGCCAAAAGTGCCGCTATTCCGGCAAAATACGTCCTTTTTGACAGCTGGTTTTCCTCACCAAGTTCCATCCATGCTGTGAAAGGGATCGGATATGAGGTCATTGCCATGGTCAAGAAAACACCAAAAATGTTTTTCCGTTACAACGGAGAAGATATGCCCTTAACAGCCATCTGCAGCAAAAATAAAAAACGCAGAGGACGATCCAGATATCTTCTGTCTGTGATGGTTGACGTCGTAAAAGATGGAAAAACCATTCCGGCCAAAGTAGTCTATGTCCGTAACAGGAACAAACGAAAAGAGTATCTCTGCATCATTTCAACAGATACTGGATTGGACGAAAATGAGATCATCCGTATCTACGGAAAAAGATGGGGGATCGAAGTCTTCTTCAAAGTTTGCAAAAGTTATCTGCATCTGAGTAAAGAGTGCAGAGCAATCTCATATGATGCAATGACAGCGCATACCGCAGTCGTCTTTACCCGATATATGATGTTATCCCTTGAAAGCCGTGAATCAAACGATGAACGGTCTCTTGGTGAACTCTTTTTATATTTTTCCGATGAAATGTCTGACATAACATGGATACAGGCATTTCAATTACTGCTTCAAATGTTCAGAGAGCTGCTTGCTGATAATCTTGATATAGCAGATGATAAGATCGATGCATTAGTAGATGCATTTATGGATGCTGTTCCTGCGTTGTTAAAATCGAAGCTACAAGCAGCTTAAACCACAGAACATTGATAACCAAATTACTGCCAGGTATTGAATTTTCAAGGTGCATAACTAAAATTTATGTGCGAAGTTTGAGATTCTTTCTTATAGTCCTTGTAATAGTGGTAGGTTTTTTGCGCTTCTATTTTTTGCTGAAGGAGCTTTTCTTTTTCCGCTTTCAGCAGTTTCATAGAGGGGAGCTTCCCTTCTGCAGACTGTTCTTTCAGAAATTTCCGTGCAGTTTCATAGAGGGCAATTTCTGTCAGGTGCTCCTGCCGGAACCGTCCTTTGTGTTTTGATTTACAAAACTGTTGGTAGACAGATGGTTGGAAAGTTTTACTTTATTGGCGTAGACAGAATTTTGCTGTGCCTTTACACAATTTTGTAGGTCTATAACAAGTCGCAGGTCTGATTTGATAAACTGAATCGCTATGGGTTCTTCCTGCAATGAATTAGGATGCTGAATTGCAGGCGGTTTTGCTTTATTATGGTATTCATCTGAAAGCGTTTTCTTCTTTGGGCTTTCTTTTTTGGTGGCATGTTCTTCAAAACGTTTTAACAGATAAGCCTCATCATAATGTGTGCCGAGCATCCTTCCGGTAATGTGCTTGTTCCGTTCCGGGTGAAGGTAACTGAACCGGCCACGGCTGATTTTAAGCTGAACTTTATATTTTTCCAAAAGGATTCGTTGAAATTCATCCGGATTACTGGCTGTGTCTGCAACAGCGTCAATGGACTTTCGGAGATAGTCTTTCTGCGTCTGGAATGTAGTATTCCGTGGGGTAACGCCATCGGCAAGCATTTGTTTGTTGGATTTGTCCATGTTTTCCTGTCCCCGGCGTTTCGCCCAATATTCTTTTTCCGTCACTTTCCTTTCAGCCGGAGTGAGTAAGTCTACCTGATGCAGATTTTCGCGATGGCATATATCCATGACAGACTGCTTCAAGTGAACGAGATAATTTTTTGTAAGGTGGTGTTTGTTCCCGGCACGGGAATCGCTGGCTCGCTCCATAAAATCCTGCCGTTCCACATCATATTTCCGCAGACTGTTGATGACAATATGCACATGAATGTTGCCGCTTCTATTATGCCCATCCATATGTGTACAGACGAGAGCCTGGTGTCCGGGGAAGTTCTTCTTAGCATATTCTATACCAAGCTGCTGCGCCCGTTTCCTGGTCAGTCCCCGGTCTATGGCATCTTGTGGATCAAAGCTGATGATGTAGTGGTGGGCTTTAATCTCACGGTAGTCCAGGTTCTTTTTCCATTTATCATTCAATTCCTGACACTCGACGTCAAAAGTGGAGGAATGGCAGTTAATCCCGTCCAGATAATATTCCTCACGCAGTATTTTATTCCATGCATTATCTAAAATGGATTTTTGCGTAAGCTCGTCATGCTGGAACATCAGATATTCCAGAGTTTTTCCATAATCAGCATTTTTGCTTGCGATATGCTTTAGTATTGCTATGAAAATCACCCGCCATCTTTAAGACTTCTTTCCTTAAGTCAAATAATTCTGATACACATTGGTTGATACGCTGCCGGATTTCCTGTGAATGGATGCCGCCAGTATTGAAGTATTTTGCTATCTGGTTCAGGTTGTTGCCGATGTTATGGTACTCGGATGTCAGTTTCTGCAGTTCTGGAATATCCACCCGGAAGTCATAGGTTACGATAACCTTCCCTTTCAGAAGCTGTTGCCGGATGTAATCCGAACGTGACAGTTTCGCTTCATTTGCCGCATCGGTAATTGTCTGGTACTGTGTCTCTGTCAGCCGGAGGGTGATGTGGTGGGAACGTGCCAGTTCTTTTTCCTTTTTTGGTCTTGCCATGATGTTCCTTTCTTCGTTAATAGTGTTGAGCCGTGTAGGATGACTGAAAGATATTTTCAGTTGCTATGCATTTGGAGGAAACTGCTCGTGGCAGATTCCTCAAGTGATACCGGTATTACGCTGCGTCCACACTTTGTGTGGACGCCAATCATGCACAAGAGGTTCCTGTGCGGTTATCGAGGGTATGGGGAAACGAAATCCCCATCCGGATTGACCTGTGTGCAAAAACCTATCAGGGGTTTTTGTGTCACAGAGGCGAATCTGGCTCTGCAAGGCGTAGAAGCCCTCTATAAATAAAAGCCAATTTAAGTAGTGTGGTGATACCTGAAAATTAAGAAAAAATATGGCTTTTTACATTCGTGTGATTGGAACAAAAGGTTCTGACGATCTAAATAGCACAGAGCCGTTAGAAGATTTGCTTGCGGCAGACTACAAAAGGTCATTCAGTAAATTCATATATTTTACCTTTTGCTGTAGATTGGTGCTTCCGTACATATTAAGAGTAAATAAAACTTTTCAAATCATT
>BLLU01000085.1 GCA_011959105.1 Lachnospiraceae bacterium
GAGCAGAATTTAGTTGTCAAGCCGGAAGCACACGGAAAGTATGAGGTTATCGCAGGACACCGCCGGAGATTGGCAGCGTTGAAACTGATAGGGGAGGGCAAGGAAGAGTATAGAAAAGTGCCGTGCCGTATCAAGCATGAATCCGACACCATAAAGGATAAGTTAAGCCTTATTCTTACAAATGCCACCGCAAGGGAATTGACCGATTGGGAAAAGGTGCAGCAGGCAAAGCAGTTAAAGGAACTTCTTACCGAGTATAAAAAGGCGTTGGCGGAAGAAAACAAGGATAAGCCGAAAGAAGAACGGGTAAGAATGGGGCGTATCCGTGAAATCGTGGCTCAAATGTTTAACACGTCCACTACGCAGATTGGCAGAATGGAAGCCATAGAAAACAACTTATCCCCGGAATTTAAGCAGGAGTTGGAAAAAGGCAATATCGGCATTTCTACCGCCCATGAACTTAGCAGGCTTGACGGGGAGGGGCAGGCAAAAGCCTATCAGCAGTACGAGGAAAAAGGGGAAATGCACATTAAGGACGTGAAGCAGGAGCAGAAAGCGGAAATCACGGACGAACAGGTAGAGCGTGTGCAAATGGCTATCACGGACGCTATAAAGGGAGAAGCCAACCGGGATATTTTCAAGGTAAAGGATAATTTGGAGGGAATAGAAAAAATGCTTAGAAAGCATTTTGAAAGGACTTTCAAAGGCTCAAAAATCAACTTGGAGGACGGCAGGCATTTTGTATATAGGTTTGCAGCAGAGGGAATAACGATTATCAATGAGGAATGGCAGAATTATTTGATTGAGTACGCCGACCTTGCAGGGATTGTAGCGTTGATGATTGAAAACGGCGATTTGGTTTATGACGATTCCCCGGAAGAGGTACAGGAGGAAACCGAGGAAGAAACCGAGGAAGCGTTTAACGGCATGAATGAGCCAACGGCAGCAGTCAACCCGCAGGAGGAAGAAAAGCCTTTGCCGGGGCAGCAGGATATGAGCGATTACCCGGATTATGTGCCGGAGGTACAGGAAAAGGGATTGAGTTTCACGGAATGGATTGCCAAAAAGTACGGCATGGGTCAATATACGCTTATCGGAAAGGAGGTTAGGGCGGTCATAGCGTCCGAGTTGGAAGCGAACAAAGGAAAAATGCCTTGTCCGGCAGAATGGGAAAACAAAGTAACCAACGCTTTATCTGTTTGGGTAATGGGTAAGACGAAAGAGTATCAGCAGTATTTACAGAGTTAGGCGGTGCAGTATGGACCGTATCGAATATAGGGAGGGAATCATATATTACGGTGGCAGCAGGGCAGGAACGACGTTAGAAAAGGTTATACTTGTTCTGTCTGCCACAGGCAGTAAAACAGTAAGTGAAACGTGCGATTTGCTGAATCAGTTAATGCAATCCTTTGATGATACATTGGCAAGCCTAAAAGACCTTGCAGAGGAAATAGGCGGATTGTTGGAAGTATCACAAGATATTTGCGAATCCTGCAAGAGCAGGAGGACACGGCACGGCAGCAGGATTAAGGCAGGAAAGCCAAGAAAAGCGGTAGCAAGTATCAAATGGCATGAGAAATACAGACCGCCATAAAAGAAAGGATATGCAATTATGAAAAATTTGGAAGTGGAAGCAATCTTAAAGTTTTACAGATATGTTGACCCTGATATAAAGGTGGCGAGTGAGTGGCTAGAGCAGTACGAAGCCGGGTATAATCCTTTGGTTTATTACCTCGTTTACTCTTTCTTCCACGGTCTGCATAACTTCATCATTGCCGACCATCTGCGGTACTGCCGGGGATAACAATTCTTTCAGCTTTTCCGTGTGCTTGTTTTGACCGCTTCCACGGCTTGCCGAATATCCCCCCTGTTTCCTCTCAAAAATACCAATATGCCCCGATTTCATTTGTTGCACGAAAACATTGTTTTCCCTGCCAAACTTTACAAGGCTGCTTGCTTTCAATACCGCTGCGCTTGGGGTTTTTTTCCGTTTCGGCGTGTTTGGGGATACTTTGAATCTGATAAGCGGTATCACTCCGCCGGAATACTCAATACTCCCTACGATTCCGTCGCCCCCTTGGCTTACGCTGTTATACTTCATATGCCCCCGGCTGTTAAAATCCCCTGCCGATATGTGGTAAGTCTGCCTAACCGCTTTTCCCGCTGCCGTCTTGCCTGCCATTAACCCCCTTGTCAATGCAGGCTTTAATACCTTTTTGTCTGCATTTTCAACCCCTGCAAGTATGGCGTGTATCCTGTTTATGGTCTGTTCTGATACTTCAATCATTACTCGTCAAACCTTTCCAAGTCTATGATTAACTCGTTATACTCGTTTAGAACGCTTTCCACCGTGAAAAGTTCGTTTTC
>BLLU01000086.1 GCA_011959105.1 Lachnospiraceae bacterium
AGATGTCGGACGCCGGGGAAGCGTTTATCCGAAAGTACTTCACGGTGGAGGAAGCCGAAAGGGTTTTGCGGTCGGATATCGGGTGATACATTTTTGACTACCTGGAGGGAGTACTATGGAACAGAACAAAAGCAGTGCTAAAAGAATACAATGGCTGGATATTTGCCGAGGAATCCTGATTATTCTGATGGTGACGGGCCATAGCACGGGTTTGTTCAATAAATATATCTATCAGTTTCATATGGCTGCCTTTTTCTTTTTGTCGGGCTATATGTCTCAACCCGAAAAAAGAGGTATGTTTCAAACGCTGTTTGATAAATTCTTTACCGTTCTTTTACCGGCAGTCACAACGGTGCTGTTTGGCCTTGTACTGCTGTGGCTGCTGCATTTAGGCGGATGGGATACGCTTGTCTCCTCATGGGAATTTCCGGGCTGGAGACATGCGCTGGATTCGCTCTTCCTACAGGGAGATATCTGGGTGGACGTATTAGGCGCCAACTGGTTTCTCATTACGCTGTTTGGCGTATGCATAGTAAACAAGCTTATACATCAGCTAACCCGTAAATCCTCCATGTGGTATATTACGGTTTCTCTTGTTCTGTACGCAGCCGGATATGCGGCCGTAAAAACAGGCAGTATTCCCAAAATAGGCATGTTTTCCATGGACCAGGTGCTGATCGGAAATTTGTTCTATGCTATCGGACATTGTTTCCTGAAACATCATATTCTGGAACGGATAACCCAGGCCAAAAGGGTGTGGAGCTTTGCACTGCTTATCATCTCGGCAGGATGTTTGTGGTTTGTGAGACAGTATCTGCATATTGTGATAGATTGGGCATCCCGCACATTTGCGCATCCGATACTGGATGGGCTGACTGCTCTAAACGGTACGTTCTTTGTCTTTGCGGTTTCCTTGCTGATCAGCCGTTTTATGAAAAGAACCGGGAAATTGCTTTGTCATATTGGAAAAAACACACTGGGGATTTTATTTTTTCACTTTACTTTTTTTAAGGTGTTATATCTTCCTTTTTATTGGGGCGGCATTATTGACAAGACGGATTTCTCCTGCATTACCCCCGGAAATATGTCTACCCAGGAACTGGCAGTAAAATATTGGTATGTGATAGCGGCCGGAGCTGTGGTGTTGAGCCTGGGAATGTGGAAACTGCTTATGCAAAGTCGAAAGTTAAGATTTTTGCTGGGACAGGATAAGCAGACCTATATGGAATTATGGAATTCGCATGCTGTTATGGCAATCAGGAAATTTAATCAGAAGATCACAGATAATTGCAAAAAATGGTATCAAAGGTTCAGTGAGGAAAAGAGTGGAAACAGGCTGCTCTGCTATGCCGTCATTCTGGAATTTGCTCTGCTGTGTGCCCTGATTATCAGACAGGGCATTATCCTGAACGATGACCTTAATACCTTGCTGATCAGGGAGCAGGGATATATTCCGCTTCTGGTAAATGCGCTGAAAAACGAATTAAGGATGGGGCGGCCTTTGCGTTTGGTAGGAGGTTTCAACTATTCGCTTGCCTTTTTGACCACTAATGTAACCTTTAACAGATTGATCCAGTGCATATTTTTAGGCGTATGCCTGATTCAGTTTGCCAGGCTGATCCGCAATTTATTTAGGAGCAATAAGATTGCGGCAGTAACCGTTGTTCTGATTATCACTTGTATGCCCCTTACTTTTGAACATTCGGCGCCCAATGCGTTTATTACGCTTGTAATACTCCCGCTATGGCATTTGTGTATTTCCTTAAATAATTGGGTCAGCTATCTCAGAACAGGGGAAAAAAAATATTTCTGGTGGTATTTAATTGCATGGATTGTAGCCTTACAGGGTTATGAATTTGTGGTGACCTACACGCCTGCTTTTCTGCTGATATATATATATGAAAAGAAACTGAAAATAAATACGCTGCGGGAAGCAATATATAAATGTTTGCCTCCCGCGGTCTCCGGCGCAGTTTATATTGTTGCCACTTTTGCCTTGGGAAAACTGGTTCCATCCCATTATACGGGAACTGCTTTGACGTTTGTCTCTGTTGGCAGTTCTTTTGAAATCATTAAAACATTGGCGTTGTCCGCAATACCGGGATATTTCTTATTTAACTCAAAATATGTCTATTTATTTTATTTATACAGCGGTGAATATGCCAGAAACATATATGGCGCTGCCGCCAGCAAAAATGTAGGCTGGTTTCTTACTGATAGCGCCTTTCTGAACGAGTTAGGTAGAATGGTTCGCAGCATTTGGCTGTCTCCGGCCAATATACTCAGAATCTCCGCACTGGCCGCAACGCTTTTCTACCTGTGGAGATTCAGCCAGATCACCCGGGATGAGCATAATAGCGTCGCTGAGTTTAGATTAGGGGTCTTCCTTTGCCTCTTGGGATATACTTTGATACCCAGTCTTCCCAACTCCTTGTCGGCGCTGTATCAGGGAAATGTAAATGCTGTAAGTTTTACCAGCCTGCCGGTGAGTATGTTTCTATTTTTCACGGTATGCTTATCTGCCGGCTATCTGATCAGCGCAATTTGGGAAAAATGGCGCAAATCAGTGCTTATTTGCTGTATTTTCATCGGCCTGCTTGGATTCTCCGTCCAAACAATGAATATTGTGTTTGCCGATAAGAGTGAGCAAAATTTTAAGCGCATAAGCGAAATAGAAAATTTATTTCAAAGTAATTGCATGCATAATCTGGACGGGGAAACGGTTTATGCGCCCGATCTGTTTGAAACACGGGATGCCCTGGCAGTATCAGAACCTTACTGGGGGGAGATTGCAGACCATAACCAAATAGATCTTGATTTTACAGAGGATGAAAACGCAGCGGCAAAAATCTTCTATATAAATGATGAATACTTCTGTGTGGTCACGGAGGAAGAAATTGCGGTATTGAGCCCGAAGGTTCTAAACGGCCGGTTTCTGATAGCGATGGATACAGACAGCTATGAGGTAACCCGTTCTGATAGCTGGCAATATGATGGACAGTTTTTCTGCTATCGCTTTGAAAACAGTGAAAGCGGACCGATTCCTTTGGATAACAGCACGCCGGCTTTTAACAATTATCAGCCTCATGTCGGCGATACATTAGATACTGCGGAAGTTGACGGGATGTATGAAGACGGATGGTGCGGTTCCGATGTCCGTGTCAGGATAGACAGCGGAGAGGACGGACTACTTCACATTACAGGCTGGTTCTCCGAAGAGATAGACCCTGAAAAGGGATATGCCATTTCTGTTTACTGTGATGAAAAGCTGGCTCAAATATATCCTCTGCAAGAACAGGTTATAGACATTACGCTTAATTTGCAGCCCAATACAGTGACTACTGTCAATTTACGCAGCAATTTCGTCCTCGAGAAGCAGAAGGGGGATGTAAGGGAATTAAGCTTTATTCTAACGGATATGTATTAGAACTCATTATTTCAAAAAGGAGGCATCAAAATGAAAGTCGTAATTCTTGCCGGCGGTTTCGGCACCCGAATCAGTGAGGAAAGTCATTTAAAGCCCAAGCCTATGATAGAGATCGGCGGAAAGCCTATCCTGTGGCATATTATGAAAGAGTATTCCTACTATGGGTACAACGAGTTTATCATCTGCTGCGGGTACAAGCAGCATGTGGTCAAGGAGTGGTTTGCCGATTATTATCTGCACAACAGTGACGTCACCTTTGATTTTACCCGCGAGAACCATATGGAGATTCACAGCAATGTGGCGGAGCCTTGGAAAGTGACGCTGGTGGACACTGGTTTAAACACCATGACCGGCGGTCGCATCAAGCGAATCAGATCCTATGTAGGGGACGAGCCTTTTATGCTAACTTATGGGGACGGGGTGGCGAACGTGGATATAGGAGCATTGGTACAATTCCACAAGAGTCACGGGAAAATTGCCACCATGACGGCTGTCAACGTGGGACAACAGTTCGGTGTTCTGGAGATTGAGCCTGACGGAACGATCAGTAAGTTCCGTGAGAAAAGCAATTCTGACGGAGGTGTCATAAATGCCGGATATATGGTGCTCAATCCGGATATTTTCAATTATATAGAAGGGGATTCTACGGTATTTGAAAAAGCTCCCATTGAGAGCGTGGCAGCCCGGGGGGAACTTATGGCCTATATGCATAAAGGATTCTGGAAATGCATGGACACCCAGCGGGACAAGCAGCAGCTGGAGGAAATGATTGCGCTGGGAGAAGCTCCCTGGATGCTTTGGGACAGGTAAAGGAGGAAGGAAAATGTTTGAAAACAAGACACGGCAACAGGCACAGGATGAGATATTGGCAATGGTAAAAGAATTTGCGGATACCTATCACAGGCAAACCGCAGAATTTCAGGAGGGACAGAAGATTCCCTATGCCTCCAGGGTCTATGACAGTGCCGAAATGGTCAATTTGGTGGACAGTGCTCTGGAGTTCTGGCTTACGTCCGGAAGATACACAGAGGAATTTGAGAAAAAACTGGCAGAGTACCTGGGGGTGAGGTATTGCTCTCTGGTCAACTCGGGATCTTCCGCCAACCTGAATGCTTTTATGGCACTCACATCCCCCCTTCTGGGAGAGCGGCGTATTCGGAGGGGAGATGAGGTGATCACTGTCGCGGCAGGGTTCCCCACCACCGTAACCCCTATGATTCAGTATGGCGCCGTACCGGTATTTGTGGATGTGACTATTCCCCAGTATAACATTGACGTGAGCAGGCTGGAGGGGGCTCTCTCCGACAGAACCAAGGCAGTGATGATTGCGCATACACTGGGAAACCCCTTTGATCTGGGGGCAGTGAAGGCATTTTGCGACAAACATAATCTGTGGCTGGTAGAGGATAACTGCGACGCACTGGGTTCCAAATATACAATTAACGGTGAGGAAAGATTCACCGGCACCATCGGTGATATAGGAACTTCCAGTTTCTATCCCCCTCATCATATGACCATGGGCGAGGGAGGAGCCGTCTATACAGATAACCCGGTGCTGCACAAAGCCATCCGCTCCTTCCGGGACTGGGGGCGTGACTGTGTCTGCCCCTCCGGGAGAGACAATTTCTGCGGACACAGATTTGACAAACAGTATGGAGAACTGCCGCTGGGATACGACCATAAGTATGTGTACTCCCACTTCGGTTACAATCTCAAGGCAACGGATCTGCAGGCGTCCATAGGCTGTGCCCAGCTGGAGAAATTCCCTTCCTTTGTGGAGAGGCGCAGACACAATTTCAGCAGACTGAAGGCAGCGCTGGAGGGAACGGAGGATAAGCTGATTCTTCCCCGGGCCTGTGAGAACTCAAATCCCAGTTGGTTTGGCTTCCTGATTACCTGCAGGGAAGGGGTCGATCGAAATCAGGTGGTGCAGTATGTGGAATCCAAAGGGGTTCAGACGAGGATGTTATTTGCTGGGAATCTGGTAAAGCATCCCTGCTTTGACGAGATGCGCCGCACAGGAGAGGGCTACCGGGTATATGGTGACTTGTCCAATACGGACAGAATCATGCGGGACACCTTCTGGGTGGGTGTGTACCCCGGAATGACGGATGAGATGATCGACTATATGGCAGAGACGATTAAGAAGGCCATAATATAGGAGCGGCACTATGCAGGTAAAAGTATCGGATTATATCGTTGATTTTTTGGAGAAGAAAGGAATTACCGATGTGTTTGGGTATCCGGGAGGGATGGTAACACATCTGATGGAATCCTTTCGAAGAAGGGAAAACCAAATCCATGCGCATGTCAATTATCATGAGCAGGCCTCTGCTTTCTGTGCCTGCGGATATGCGCAGATCAGCGGACTGCCGGGTGTGGCGTATGCCACCAGCGGCCCGGGGGCAACCAACCTGATTACAGGAATATGCAACGCCTATTTTGATTCCATTCCCGCGATTTTCATAACCGGTCAGGTGAACACTTTCGAAAGCAAAAAAGGTTTTTCGATGCGGCAGAAGGGTTTTCAGGAAACAGATATTGTCTCCATGGTAAATTGTGTCACCAAGTACTGCAATTATATAGCCGACGCCGAAGATATCCGTATGGAGATGGAAAAGGCATGGTATTGGGCAAATGAGGGAAGAAAGGGGCCGGTGCTGCTGGATATTCCCATGAACATTTTCCGCAGCATTGTAGAAACAGATAAGCTGCCGGGATATTGTCCCGGGCAGGAAGATGTCGGCCGGACTGAATTTGATATACCCTGGGAGCCTATCCTGGCCGCCTTCCAGTCGGCAAAACGGCCTGCCATTCTCCTCGGCGCAGGGAATAAAGCCGGCAATACCAGGGATGTAATCAGAGAATTTTCGGCATGTACTAATATTCCTCTGGTGACAAGCATGCCCGCATTTGATCTTTTAGAGAGATCAGACACCAATAATTATGGATTTGTGGGTGCCTATGGGGATAGGGCCGCTAACTTCCTGCTTGCCAAATGTGATCTATTGCTGACAGTGGGAACTCGCCTGGACGTGAGACAGATTGGCGCGGTAAAAGATAATTTTGCTCCCGGTGCAAAGTTGATCCGGGTAGATATTGACCCGGGAGAACTGAGTAATCCGATCAAAACGGACGAATTGCAGATCAGAGCGGACGCCGGCGCCTTTTGGCGGGGACTGCTTGAGAGAAAGGCTTTTTTTTGTGTCGGCCAAGAATGGTTTCACGTATGCCGCACATTGCGGGAAAAACTGTCCGGAATTGATCTGAAAACCCCCAATCTTCTGATGCAGGCTTTCAGCAGAGGCATTCCCCGGGAGGCAGTAGTCACCACAGATGTGGGACAGAACCAGGTGTGGGCGGCACAATCTTTTGAAAATAAGGGCAGCCAGAAAGTGCTCTTCTCCGGCGGGCACGGAGCTATGGGATATTCCCTGCCTGCGGCGATCGGGGCATATTACGCACTGCGCAGACCGGTGATAAGTTTTAACGGGGACGGCGGTATCCAAATGAACATTCAGGAACTGCAGTTCCTGGCCAGGGAATCTCTGCCCATAACGGTGGTGGTGCTGAACAATCAGGCATTGGGCATGATCCGTCACTTCCAGGAAATGTATTTTGACAATGAATATTATCAAACAGTTCCTTCCGGCGGCTATAGTGTGCCTGATTTTGAAAAGATTGCCGGGGCATATGGACTTCCCTATCATCTGGTGAGAAGCTGTGATGATTTGGATAAATCGGAACTCAAATTTGATGGGCCTCAGCTGGTGGAAATAAAGATTGAGGAAAATACCTATGTTTTTCCGAAACTTGAATTCGGAAAGCCCAATCAGGACCAGGAGCCTTTGCTGGATCGAGAATTGTACAACTATTTAATGGAGTTATAACCATGCGGAGAATAATTGTTACCGGCGCCACCAGCTATATCGCGATTGCGCTGATCAAGCGTCTGCTGGCGGAGGGATATCTGATATATGCGGTAATCCGGCCCGGTTCCGCGAACAGAGTTAAACTGCCCCAAAGCGCGCGGCTGCACATTCTGGAATTAAATATGGATCAATATTTTGCTCTAAGTACTATGGAACTGGGCGAGATAGATGCTGTTTACCATTTTGCATGGGATGGTGTGCGGGGGCAGTCCAGAACAGACGATGCATTGCAGCTGAATAATATAGAGTGCGCGAAGCAGCTTTTAGAAGTGGTCTGCCAATGTAAGATCCCCTGCTTTATCGGGATGGGGTCTCAGGCGGAATACGGACTGACAGGAGGACGGCTCATCACGGAGGACACGCCGCTAAACCCTGTTGAATCATACGGAATGGCCAAGAAGAGCATTTTCCTGCATGGCATGGAGCAGGCCGGCAGATATGAATTGAACTTTGTATGGGCCAGGATTTTCAGCGCCTATGGCTATGGAGAGTCACCGAATACACTCATTATGAGTTCTTTGGCAAAAATGCTTCGGGGAGAAGACATAAAACTGTCGCCTTGTGAGCATCTGTGGGATTATCTGTACCTGGAAGACCTGGCCGAGGCGCTTTATCTGCTTTATGAAGCCCATTGTCCCACCGGTGCTTACAATATTTCTTATGGATGTCCCAGGCCGCTGAAATATTACCTGGAAAAAATGAAAGAAATATTTCATTCTCACAGCCGGCTGGAATTCGGGGCAATCCCATATGGACCGAATATCGTACAAATGAACCCTTCTATCGGCAAAATACAGTCTGCGGCATTATGGAGTCCTAAAATCGACTTTGAAACAGGTATTCAAAAGTTATATGAGGATGTAAAAAATGGATATGAAAAAGATAAGCATATTAGTACCGACTTATAATGAAGAGGAAAATGTGGCGCCTTTGTCGGAGGCAATTGTAAACCTGTTTTCAGCAGAGTTGAAGGATTATGATTACGAACTTGTATTTATTGATAATGACTCCCGGGATAATACCCGTTCCCTGCTGCGGGAAATCTGTGCGAAAAACAAACGGATCAAGGCTATCTTCAACGTCAAGAATTTTGGACAGTTTAATTCGCCTTATTATGGCCTGCTTCAGACAACGGGAGACTGTACCGTTTTACTATGCGCTGACTTCCAGGATCCCGTTGAGATGATCGTTGACTTTGTGCGTGAGTGGGAGAATGGATATAAGATTGTCATTGGTCAGAAGACTACCAGCAGGGAAAACAGGGTTATGTATTTTCTGCGTTCCTGCTATTATAAGATGATCAAGAAGTTTTCGGATGTAGAGCAGATCGAGCACTTCACAGGTTTTGGGCTCTATGACAGGGAGTTTATTTCGGTACTGCGCAATCTGGATGATCCGACTCCGTTTCTCAGAGGGATCGTGGCCGAACTGGGATTCCGCAGAAAACAGATTCCCTATGAACAACAGAGGCGCCGGGCCGGTAAGACCCATAATAATTTTATGCGTCTGTATGATGCCGCCATGC
Source organism: Lachnospiraceae bacterium (assembly GCA_011959105.1). Lineage (GTDB taxonomy): Bacteria > Bacillota > Clostridia > Lachnospirales > Lachnospiraceae > Acetatifactor. Next base: position 8,885 of record BLLU01000086.1, read on the forward strand.
TGAGTTTTACTTCGTATACAAAAATCGGGCTGCGCATGGCAACCTTTATAGGGGGTGGGATTGCCATGGTCAGCTTTTGCATTGCCTTGGTGTATCTGGTACTTAAAATCATTTTCTGGAACAGGTTTGTGGCCGGTACGGCTCCTATCCTGATCGGGATGTTTTTCCTGGGGGCGGTGCAGCTGTTGTTTATAGGACTGGTCGGCGAGTATATTCTGAGCATCAATCAACGCATAATGAAAAGACCTCTGGTGATTGAAGAGGAACGCATTAATTATGATAAGGAGGATGAAAGATGTTAGACCTTACATTTTACAAAAATAAGAAAATTCTCATCACCGGGCATACAGGATTTAAAGGTTCCTGGATGTGCCAGCTTCTGGTTATGGCCGGAGCACAGGTGACGGGATATGCGCTCCCTTCTCCCACTGACCCCAGCCTGTTTGACATGTGCCATATCGCGGAAAGGATGAATTCTGTCACAGGGGATATCCGCGACCTGGAACATATGAAGCAGGTTTTTGCCCAGGCCATGCCTGAGATTGTTATTCATATGGCAGCCCAGCCCATCGTCAGGGAATCTTACAAAGATCCTGTATACACCTATGAGACAAATGTTATGGGTACGGTAAATGTACTGGAATGTGTTCGCCATACTCCCTCCGTAAAATCCTTTCTTAATGTTACCACTGACAAAGTGTATTTGAACAGGGAATGGGAATGGGGCTACAGGGAAAATGAGGAATTGAATGGATTTGATCCCTATTCCAACTCAAAATCCTGTTCGGAATTGGTCACCAGCAGTTATAAGAACTCCTTCTTTTCCGACGGCAGCACTGCTATCTCCACTGCCAGGGCTGGCAATGTAATCGGCGGCGGGGATTTTGCCGCAGACCGGATCATTCCTGACTGTATCCGGGCGGCTGAAAAGAAGCAGGACATCATTGTAAGAAATCCTTTTTCCACCCGTCCTTATGAACATGTGCTGGAGCCTATCGTTGCTTATTTGATGATTGCGAAGGCTCAGTATGAAGACGGCGGTTTCGCAGGAAATTATAATGTGGGCCCGGATGAAGCAGATTGCTGGACGACGGGGGATTTGGTAACATTGTTCTGTTCCAAGTGGAACAAAATGACCGGGGATTCCATTAAGTGGATCAATCGGTATGACGGAGGGCCCCACGAGGCTAATTTCCTAAAGCTGGACTGCTCCAAGCTGAAGCATACTTTGGGATGGAAACCCCGTTGGAATGTAGAGACTTCCATGGAAAAAATCATTGAGTGGTCCCTGGTTTATCTCGCCGGGGAGGATGTTTCCCGGTGTATGCAACGGCAGATCGGGGAATTCCTGAATCGGTGAAATAAGGGTAAAATATATTGGCGGAAGTTAAATTCAGGAGGTATTTGATGCAAAATCGGCAAAATGAAAAAACAGCATTGGTAAAAAACATATGTATGCTGTCCGTTATAGTAGTTGTCAACTATAAATGAGCAAATATAGAAATTTGCACAAAACTACCCTACCAATTTCAAA
>BLLU01000087.1 GCA_011959105.1 Lachnospiraceae bacterium
AAGCGGCCATGCATAGATCACGGGAAAGTGTGCCGGAAGGGAATATGCGGAACTATAATAGGAGGAAGGAATATGGCTGAGATTACAGCAGCAATGGTAAAGGAACTGCGCGAGATAACCGGCGCAGGTATGATGGATTGCAAGAAGGCCCTGAACGAGACGGGTGGAAATATGGATGAGGCCGTGGAGGTCCTGAGAAAGAGCGGCCAGGCCAAGGCAGTTAAGAAAGAGGGAAGGATTGCGGCGGAGGGCATCTGCCGTATCGCTACTAAGGGAGACAATGCGGCCGCAGTGGTGGAGGTAAATTCCGAGACTGACTTCGTGGCCAAGAACGAGACATTCCAGCAGTTTGTGGAGGCAGTGGCAGCGCAGGCAGTGGAAACGGATGCCAAGAATATGGAAGCCTTTCTGGCAGAGCAGTGGAGCGCAGAACCCGGCAAGACCGTGCAGGAAGCCCTGGTGGATAAGATCGCGGTAATCGGCGAGAAGCTGAGTATCCGTCGGTTTGAGAAAGTGGTTGCGGAGAACGGCTGTGTGGTATCCTATGTGCATGGCGGCGGCCGCATCGGCGTCATCGTGGAGGCCGAGACCAATGTGGTGAACGATGGGGTGAAGGAGGCGCTGACCAATCTGGCCATGCAGGTGGCTGCACTGAATCCCAAGTATGTGGCTACCGAGGAGGTATCCGAGGAATTCAAGGCTCATGAGAGGGAGATCATTGCCGCTCAGATTGAGCAGGATCCCAAGATGGCAGGCAAGCCCGAGAAGGTAATTGAGGGTGCCGTGGAAGGCAGGCTTAAGAAGGAACTCAAGGAAGTATGCCTGCTGGAGCAGGTATATGTAAAGGCCGAGGATGGAAAGCAGACCGTGTCCCAGTATGTGGCACAGGTTGCAAAAGATAATGGTGCAGACCTGAAGATTAAGAGGTTTGTACGCTTTGAGACCGGCGAGGGCCTGGAGAAGAAGAACGAAGATTTTGCGGCGGAGGTTGCCGCTCAGATGGGCAAATAGGCAGTTTCATCAAGACAACGGATAACAGGCAGAAAGAGATCTGGCAAGCGGATTTCTTTCTGCTTTTCTAAATAGCAGGAGGCAGGAACAAAATGACGGTTGGAAAGAGGATTGGCTGGACCGGGTTGAGCATTTTGGCGTTAGTGGCGGCATTTGGTGTGCAGATTGTGGCAAGTATGATCATAATACTTCCCTATGCGCTGGTAGAGGGAATACGACAGGGGATGCAGGCAGCCAACGGACAGGATCCCGGCCGGATGGCAGAAGAATTTATGGCGAATATGGGGGGGATCATGGGGATTGTCCTGGTGGCGGCGGGTGTGCTGCTGCTGATGGTTTTCCTCCCCTGGTATTATTTTGGCTGCGGCAGAAAGAAATTTACCAGGGAATCCGTTAGCAGGGTATTTTCGCCACGGGCATTGTTGGTGGTGTTTCTCATTGCCATAGCGCTGAACTATGGGATTAACTGCCTGCTGCAGCTGGTATATGTCTTGGCTCCGCAGGCATTGGAGTACTATCAGCAACTGATGGAAAATGCCGGCATAGGGAGCGACCTGTGGGCCAATCTGGCGGCGGTGATCCTGGCTCCTTTGGGGGAGGAATTGGTATTCAGGGGGGTGGCTTTCCATTATGCACGCAAAGCCGTGGAGGGGATGCGCCGCCCCGGAACGGCATTCTGGATTGCCAACTGCATCCAGGCGCTTCTGTTTGGTATTTACCATATGAATTTAATTCAGGGAATCTATGCCTTTGTGATCGGCCTTGTGCTGGGTTATTTGTTCCAGCGGTACCGCAGCCTGATACCGGGGGTGCTGGCCCATCTGGTGTTCAACGGCATGTCCGCTCTGTTGGGTGATACGGCCTATGCCTGGATTCCTGAGAGTGTGATCTGGTATGCTGTTATCGGGGTGGCAGGTATTGGCCTGGTGTTAATAATTATGATTAAAAACGGTTTTGCATCGGTGGATAATGAACAGAATGTTGCATAATCGTAAAAAAATCTTAAGAATTATTCATGAAGTCTTAAGATGCATTTTGCAGACTGCTGTGCTATACTGTATGTGGTGATAATAGGATACAGTATGGATTAGTAGATGCGGCGATATGCCTGATCCATATGGAAAGGAAGGAGAGCATGAAGAAAAAAGGTTATATAAAAAGAATATTTGCCTTGGCCTCAGCGGCAGCGCTGCTATTATCATTGGCAGCATGCGGCAAAGAGCAACAGGAGGAGATACCGCAGGGCTTTCTCTATGTGCCGGAGTTTATGGATCTGACGGTTAAAGAGGGGGAACAGAACATTAGTAATCCTGTGCTCAGAGGAGGGGATCTGTATTATTCTTCCCACTTCTGGAATGAGGAGACACAGGAAAGCAGTCAGAAATTTTACCGCAGGAACCTGGAGACAGGAGAGACGGTGGAACTGCCTCTGGACCTGACTATAGAAGGCGCAGACTATGTTTATCCCACCAACGGCCTGTCCTTTGATCAGGAAAACAATATGATTAGTCTGCTGAATGCATCCATAACGGATGAAGAAGGAAATTACAGCCAGAAGTATTTTCTGCTGAAATTTGACCCGGAGGGGAAAGAACTGCTGAGGGAGGACATCACAGAGGCGCTGAAGTTGGAGGATTCCGATAACGGCTATGTGCAGAATGCAGTTATCGACAACGAGGGCAGGCTGTATGTCCATGTGAGCGGCAGTGGGATAAGAAGCGGTAATGCTTTTGTCATAGTACTTGACAAGGACGCAAAACTTCTGGCGAAGATTGATACCGGATCCGAGTGGGTTAATTCCATGGGTGTTACGGCGGACGGCAAAGTACTGATTACCCGCCATGGCAGTGGAGTCGGTATGGAATGTGTGGAACTGGATCTGGCCCAAAAGGCGATGGGCACCGTTCACAGCGGTATGCCTTCCTCTTACAACAGCGGTGCATTAACCCCTGCACCGGAAGGAGGACTTCTGGTCAACGATGGCTCCAAACTCTGGAAGTATGACCTGGAGACGGGAACCGCCGAGGAAATTCTGATTTGGACGGACTGCGATATCAACGGCAGTTATATCCAAATGATCCAACCTCTGGAGGATGGCCGGATCGCAGTTTACTCGGAGAATTGGAGCAATGGTAACAACAGCAAGGAGATTGCCTTCCTTACCAAGAAGGAAGCCTCCGAAATACCGCAGAAGAAGATTATCACTTTGGCAACCATGTATTCCGACCAGAATATACAGGAAGCTGTGGTCAACTTTAACAAGCAGAACGATACATATAAAGTGCGAATTGTTACGTACTATGATGACGCTACCGAATGGTCGGAAAACAAGTATCAGGATGCCGTGACGGCGATGAACAATGCCATCACCAGCAGCAACTGTCCGGATATTATAGACCTGGCTTATGGCAATGTGGATACATATGTGTCCAAAGGTCTTCTGGCGGATCTGTCCCCCTATCTGGAATCCAGTTCCGTGAAACGGGAAGATTTTGTGGAGACAGTGCTGAATGCCTACACCTTTGACAATCGGTTGGTGTGCATTCCTACCGGGTTCTCGATTTCCACTATCATAGGACGGACTTCCCAACTGGGCGACCGTACCAGTTGGACCATCAAGGATATTATGGAATTCGCAGCGCAGTATCCGAAGGCAAAACTTTTTGATTACTCTTCCAAGGATTCTATGCTGAATACCTGTCTGCAGTACAGCAGTGAGTCTTTCATAGACTACAGCACCGGAAAGTGCAGTTTTGACAGCCAGGATTTTGTGGATATTCTGGAGTTTGCCAATACCTTTGAGGCGGAGACAGAATGGGACCGGGAGGGGGAGAGTCTTCCCAAGCAGATTTCCGACGGCAAGATTCTGCTCAGCAGCATAAATATCTGGGAAATAACGGAAATGCAGATGCACAGCCAAATGTTTAACGAACCCATTACCTTTATCGGTTATCCGACTGTAGACGGCAGCGGCGGCAACCGTATTAATGGCAGGAACTGCTATGCCATCACCACCAAGAGCGCCAATTCCGAGGGCGCATGGGCCTTTATCGAGTCCATGCTGCAGTATGAGGAGGTATCGGAATCCGGCGGAAATAGCTATTTGCCCGTTCGAAAGGACATGTTGGAGGAGACATTTACACTGGCCATGAAGGAAAACGGCTCCTACGATGAAAACGGGGAGATTATGCTGGATGAGGACGGCAATCCCATGATCTGGCCAAAGGTTACCTGGGGGTATGACGACTGGGAGTGTGAGATCTATGCAGCCACGCCGGAACAGATACAGGCCCTGAGAGACCTGATCGACAGTTCGGTGGCCGCCACCAACAATAACCAGACTATAATGAGCATCATCCAGGAGGAGTCTCAGGCATTCTTCGAAGGGCAGAGAAGTGCCCAGGAGGTTGCGGATGTGATTCAGAGCCGGGTGCAGACCTATGTAAGTGAGAACAGCTAAGGAGGCATAAGAGCCTTGAAGAAATCGAAACAGAAAAAGGCCCATGCCAGTATGGGTAAGCGGTTAAAGAGGGAGAAGAGGAGTTCGGGGCTGTTTATAGCCCCCAGCTTCCTGGGGGTCATGACATTCTTTGTGATTCCCTTTATCGTGATCATCTATTATGCCATGGTAGATAATCCCATCAGCCGGAATTTTGTATTTCTGGATAATTTTAAAAATATCATTAACAACGCGGCTTTCCGTTCGGCGGTGTCCAACACTGCCAAGTTTGCCGGCATTTCGGTGCCTCTGGCCGTGATACTGTCCATGCTTCTGGCCATCCTGCTGGAATCCAAGATTCCTTTCAAGAGCCAGTTCAGGACTTTCTTCCTGAGCCCCATGATGGTGCCGGTGGCTTCGGTGGTACTGGTCTGGCAGGTATTGTTCCACTACAACGGCGTGGTGAATGACATGATGTCTTTGTTTGGAGTCAGCCCCATTGACTGGCTGAAGTCAGACCATGGACGCATCGTGCTGACGATCCTTTTTCTGTGGAAGAATCTGGGATACAATATGATCCTGTTTATGGCGGCCCTCTCCAGCATCCCCAAGGATATTCTGGAAGTGGCCCGCATGGAGAGCGCCACTGCGCTGCAGACTTTCTTCCATATTAAGATTCGCTATCTGTCGTCCACCATATTGTTTGTGACCATTATGTCATTGATTAATTCCTTCAAGGTATTCCGTGAGATATATCTGCTGAGCGGGGATTATCCCTACGAGAGCATCTACATGCTGCAGACCTTCATGAACAATACTTTTCGGAACCTTGACTATCAGAAGCTCTCCTCCGCAGCCGTGCTGATGTCCATCGTCATGGTGCTGATCATCGGCCTGCTGTTTATCGTGGAGAACCGCTTCGGAAAGGATGTGGAGGGATGAGTAAGCCCAATAAAACCCTGCAGCCCTGGGAGCTGGAGCGGGACAGGGTCAAAAAGGCCGCCAAGAGACGCCGGGCCTGGTCCTATACGAAACGGGGCTTTGGGACTGTGTTTGCCGCCTTTTTCGCAATCCTGTTCCTGATGCCCATTGTGCTGACCATCACCAACTCCTTCATGTCCTCGTCGGAGATCAGTTCCAACTACGGCATGGTATTCGCAACTACCTCTTCCGGGGGAAAGGTGTACATAGCGGAGAAGGTGACTCTTAAATTCATACCGGATATGGTATCCTTCAGCCAGTATATAACCGTGCTGCTGAAAAGCCCGGAGTATCTGCTGAAGTTCTGGAATTCGGTGATTCTGGTGGGGCCCATCGTGGTATTTCAACTCACTGTGGCAACCCTGGCTTCCTATGGGTTTGCCAGATATCGGGGACGGATCAGGGAAATTATTTTTTTCCTGTATATCATACTGATGCTGATGCCCTATCAGGTAACGCTGGTCCCCAACTATCTGGTGTCCGACTGGCTGAAAATCCTGGATACCAGGTGGGCCATCTGGCTGCCGGGCATCTTTTCACCTTTTGCGGTGTTCATGCTGACAAAGTTCATGCGGCGTATCCCCAACTCTCTGGTGGAGGCGGCGCAGATAGACGGTGCCGGGGAGTGGCAGGTGTTCTGCAAGGTATGTTTTCCGCTCTGTAAGGGAGCCATCGCATCGGCGGCGATTCTGGTGTTTATAGACTACTGGAATATGGTGGAACAGCCGTTGATCTTACTGGCAGACGCGGAGATGCATCCTCTGTCGGTATTTCTGAGTAAGATCAATGCCGGCGAGATCGGCCTGGCCTTTGCCGTGGCAACGATCTACATGGTTCCCGGCCTGCTGGTGTTCCTGTACGGGGAAGAGTATCTGGTGGATGGCATTACCTATCAGGGCGGCGTGAAGGGATAAGGTGTGGAAAAGACTGATTTCATATGGAAAGGGTATGGTTAACACAATGAACGAGAACGGAACCAAGAGAAAAGAGTGGGTTAAAAACGCGGCGATTGTTTTTCTGATTATCCTGCTGCTCTTAACATTTTTCTCTAATACGATCCAGAATTATTCCCTGCCCGAGGTGGCGACCCAGTATGTGGAGAGCGGTTCCATCACGGCCAAGATCAGGGGAATGGGAGTCGTGGAGAGCGGCGACCCTTACAACGTGAAGATCAAGGAGGTCAGGCAGGTTTCCAGCGTGGAGGTCAAAGTAGGCGATAAGGTGGAAAAGGGCCAGGTGCTCTGCTACCTGACAGAGGAGGACAGCCAGGAACTGGATCAGGCCAAGACTGAGTTGGAGCAGAAGCAGCAGGCGCTGGAAAAGGCACAGTTTAATTTTGAGAAGCAGCTGCTGACCGGCAGTTATGATGTGTCTATTATGCAGAACGCAGGCAACACAGGTTCTGTGAGCGGCTATCTGAATCAGATTTATACCGCCAAGTCGGAGATGGAGGCGGCGCAGGATAAAGTGGACGAGTGGACACTTGTGATTGCCAACATCGACAGGCAGCTTGCCTTCAATCCTTACAGCGTTGATGTGAGCAAGGAGACCAAGGCGGTCAATGAGGCTCAGGCGGCGCTGAACGCCATTAACAATGATCTGACCGGCGCTCGGAACTGGCTTACCTCCCTGGATGCCCAGATCGAGCAGGAAAAGGCGGCTATCAGCGTGAGCAGCGGCGATGCTTCCAAGCTGGCCAATCTGGTTTCCCAGCGTTTGACGGCCAATCAGAATGTGATCAATTTGGAAAGCAGGCAGCGTGCGGCAGACCAGACTCTGAAAAATGCTCAGGCGGCGCTGGATGCCAAGAAGGGTACTACAGATCTAAACAATGTACTGAATCAGCAGAAGGCATTTGCAGAGTTGTCCCTCGGGAATGCCAAGGATTTCTTTGAACTAAAGAAAAAGGCATATGATGAACTGATAAAAAATATCGGAGATACCTATGCGTTGAGCGAAGCCAGTGATGCCATTGCCCTTGCGCAGAAAGAGGTAGAGGACGCCCAGGCTAAGGTAGATAAGCTGGTCACCGGCGCTATGGGCAGCGAGGTAACGGCGCCGATTTCCGGTCTTATTACCGCTGTCAATGTGAAATCCGGTGTGGAGACTCCCTCTGATGGGATTGTATTCACCATGCAGCCCGAGGGTAAAGGGTATACCCTGAGTTTTTCCGTGACCAACCAGCAGGCCCAGCGTGTATCCGTGGGCGATCAGGCGGAACTGGTCAATGCTTGGAGGTATGATGACATTCAGGTGACTCTTGCCAGCATCAAGCCTGACCCCAACAACCCGGGGCAGAACAAGCTGCTGACCTTTGACGTGACAGGGGAGAGCGTGATTGCGGGCCAGAGCCTGAATGTATCCGTGGGCCAGAAGAGTGCCAATTATGATATGACGGTACCCAACAGCGCCATCCGTGAGGATTCCAACGGCAAGTTCATCCTGGTGATTACTTCCAAGAGTTCCCCTATCGGTACCCGGTATTTTGCGTCCCGTGTGGATGTGGAGGTGCTGGCTTCGGATGATACCAAGTCGGCGATCAGCGGCGCTGTGGAGTCCTATTCCTATGTCATTACCACTTCCACCAAACCCGTGGAAGCGGGTAAGCAGGTAAGGCTGGCTGACAATTAGGACGTGATATGCATATAGAGGTAAATATGAAAAAATGGTTGAGATCTTTATCTGGCAGACAGATCAGGCTGGGAATGTCAGCCGGGATCTCCGCAATACTGTTTTTGGCACTGACCGGCGTGATTGCCCTGCTTGCGGGAAGGCAGGCGGAGCAGCATATTGATCAGCGCTGGGACAGCGAGGGAGGAGTGGCACAGGTAAGCTGCTTCTTCTCCCCCAACGCGGGGGTTACCCAGGACAGTATAAGTACTTTTGAGCATACGCTGGACAGTGCGCTCAAGGAGGCGTCCATCGAGCAGGACTCCCCCAATCCCGGCGCTAGACTGTGGGCCGATGCCTACAGCGCGGACGGTACCATTACCCTGTCCACGGATAAGGGGTCAGTGGAGGCGGATGCCCTGGGCATTGGAGGTGATTTTTTCCTGTTTCACCAGCTGCAGCTGATAAGCGGCTCCTACTTTTCCGGCAATGACCTGATGCAGGATTATGTGATTCTGGACAGGGACGCAGCATGGCAGCTTTTCGGATCCACGGATGTGGCGGGGATGTATGTGAATATAGCCGGGAGGCCTCATATTGTGATCGGCGTGGTGGAGCGCCCTGCCGGGAAACTCTATGAGGCGGGGGGATTGGACGGAATCAGAGTTTATGTGTCCCTTGAAACGCTGACCACCTACGGGAAGAGCAACGGCATTAATCACTTTGAGATCGTTATGCCCAATCCGGTAAAGCAGTATGCTCTGAACTATGTAAGGGAAAACCTGGGGAGCCCGGAAAAGGAAGTGGAGGTGCTGGAAAACAGCAGCCGTTACCAGATCGGCAAGCGGCTTCGGCTGTTGTTGGATTTCGGTACCCGCTCCATGAACGGCAAGGCCATTATCTACCCCTATTGGGAGAATGTGGCCAGGGGCTATGAGGATATCCTGGCGTTGCTCACCCTGTTCCAAATGATATTTCTGGTATATCCCTCCGGGGTCCTGCTGGTCTGGATCGTGATTCGCTGGAAGAACAAGAAATGGACCGCCAGAACAGTACTGGGGGCCGCGCAGGATAAGCTGCAGCGGGCCGCTGAGAAGAGGAGGGCACAGCGTAGGTCCGGGGAGGAGAAATCCTGGCTGGATGAGGATCCATCCTTTTCGGAAAAAGAGCAGAAAAGGAGAGATCGGGAGGAGCGTAGGCAGCAAAAGCAGGAGGCGCGCAGACGCCGCAGGCTGGAGAAAGAATTTCAGACAGAGTCAAAGAAGTCCGGTAAGAAGAAGTAAGCATCGGAAAAGTGGGAGTTAGATTTAAGAAAAGAGGATATTATGAAAAAAGATTTATTGAAAAGAGGGCTGGCTTTGGGCCTTGCGGCGGTCCTGACCCTGGGGCTTAGCGCCTGTGGCGGTGGCGGCAAGGATGAGAACAGCCAGCTGGCCAAGGAAAATGTGTATTCTTTCCAGGAAATTACCCAGATTGATGGTGATGAAAACATCAATGACATGGTATTTCTGGACGGCAAGCTGTACCTGATGACCACTAAGTACTCCTGGGATGAGGAGGGGAATTCCGAAAGCGTATTCGGCTACTATGTGTCCAATGCGGACGGCACGGATAAGAATTTTGTCCAACTCACAGGTCCCAAGAGAGAAGGAGAGGGCGGCCGCGGTTGGATTAACAATACCCTGTTTACAAAGGGCGGGTATATCTATGCCGTTGAAAATTCCACCTATGAGGATTCTTCCGATCCGGAGAACTATGTCTATGAGGACAGATATTATCTGAACTGCTGGGATATGGAGGGCAATCTGGCCTGGTCGGAGCGGATCGACAGCGGGAATCCGGACGAGTATACCTATTGCAACTATCTGTTGGACGGCGGCGAGGGAAGGGCCCTGGCCATAATGGGAGGCAGCAAGTATGAGGCGGTAATCTACGGGCCTGACGGTAAGGAGGTCAGCCGCAAGGAACTGGACCAGAACCTTTTAGAGCGTGTCAACACTCTCTTTACCAAGAAGGACGGCACATTAATGATGCTGACCTATGATGAGGACTGGTCCAAGTGTTATCTGGCCAGTTATGATATAGATTCCAACCTTATGGGGGAGAAGACGGAAGTACCCTTTATATTCAATTACAATGTGCGTCCAGGGGTCGACTCAGACCTGCTGCTGACCAACAATTCCGGTATATATACCTGGAATGTGGGAGATGCGGAGCCTAAAACTCTCATGGACTTTGTAAATTCCGATCTCCCGGCCAATAATGTACAGTATATACAGATCGTAGATGACCAGCATTTTGTGGCCATCTATAGCGACATGGAAAAATGGGAGCAGAAATGCGCTTACTTTACTTATGTGGATCCTGCGGACATCCCGGATAAGGAAGTAGTGGTGCTGGGCGGAGAGTATGTGAGTTCGGATGTCAAGTCCAAGGTCATTGCATTCAACAAAGCCAGCGACCAGTACAGAATCACTGTGAAGGACTACAGTACATACAACACAAATGAGGACTGGACCGCAGGGCAGACCCGGCTTAACAGCGATATTACCAGCGGACAGATGCCGGATATCATGCTTTTAAACAATATGAGCAGCTATGGCAATTATATATCCAAGGGTCTGTTGGCGGATATCGGTAAGCTGCTGGAAGCGGACGAAGAACTGGGCAAGCTGGAGTATCTGCAAAACGTGTGGGAGGCTTATTCCGTGAACGGTAAGTTGTACGCCGTGGTTCCCAGTTTCAATGTGCGGACCATGATCGCCAAGAAGTCCCTGGTGGGAGAGCCTCAGTCCTGGACCATGGAGGATGTGGAGGCGGTGCTGGCCACCATGCCCGAGGGGGCAAAGGCTTTTGGCGATATGATGCGGGACAGTTATATCTACTATATGCTGAGTTATGCAGGCCAGGACTTTATTAATGTGGAGACGGGTAAATGTAATTTTAACTCACAGAGTTTCATTGATATGTTGGAGTATGCCAAGACTTTACCCACAGAGTATCCCCAGGACTATTGGGATAATTATGATTATTCTTACAATGAGAGCCAGTATCGGGAGAACCGCAGCCTGCTGTATGATCTGTATATCAGCAATATCAAGGATTGCAAGTACCAGATCAAGGGTTACATGGGCGAGGATATCTCTTTTGTTGGATTCCCCACGGCGGACTCCAACGGCTCTGTACTCAATTCGGGCAATTATACATTTATGATCTCGGCCAGATCCAAGCACCAGGACGGCGCCTGGCAATTTGTGCGTCAATTCCTGACAGAGGAGTACCAGTCCGGCGATCAGTTGTATGACATGCCGGTGCTGAAGTCTGCCTTCCTGGAAAAGGCGAAGCAGGCTACGGAGAGGAGTTACTGGACGGACGAGGACGGTAACAAGCAGTATTATGACGATACCTGGAATATCAACGGAGAGGAAGTCATTCTGGAGCCTTTCACCCAGGAGGAGGTGGACGCTATCTGTGAGTTCATCTATACAGTGAACCGCACGGCGTACTACAATGAAGATATCCGCAATATTATCGTGGAGGAGGCCGAGGCTTTCTTCAGCGGGCAGAAGAGCGCGCAGGATGTGGCGGATGTTATTCAGTCCAGGGCGCAGGTGTTTGTGAACGAAAACCGTTAGGAGACCGGCATATCATATCGGACTGATCAGGGAAAGGCTGGATCTATAACAGATTCAGCCTTTTCATGTGGTTTTCGATGTGCAGTTCCTGCCCATGTTCTTTCAGCCAGTTCCTGTGAATCTTGTACTCGGGCATCACGGAGGCCACCAGATTCCAGAATTCCCTGGAATGGTTCATATGGGTCAGGTGGCAGAGTTCATGTATTACCACATAGTCCAGTACCCGTGGCGGGGCGAACATGAGGCGGTAATTGAAGGACAGGGTGCCGGTGGAGGAACAGCTTCCCCAACGGGTCTTTTGATCGCGGACGGTGATGCGGCTGTAGCTGCCGCCGGTAAATTGCAGATAATGTCTGCAGCGTCCGGCAAAGTGCTCTCGGGCCGCCTGTCTGCAGCGCCGGTCCATGACTTCCATACGTTTTAAGGTCTCTGGGGGATATGCGGTTGCAGCTTTACTCATGGGATTGCTCCTTCTATTTTAGATTATGTTGTTGCTGTCTTTACAATTAAATCAGTTGAAAGACGCAGGGAGGAAAGTATGCAGGAAAGAAAATGCATCATTGTAGCGGCAGGGGAACAAAGGGTAACGCAGATTCCGGCAGCCGGGGGAGATCTGGTCATTGCTGTGGACGGGGGGCTGGACTACTGCGCCCTGCTGGGATTGGAGCCGGATCTGGTGCTGGGAGATTTCGACTCGGCAGGAAAGGAGCAGCTTGCGCGTATCGCCCGGTGGGAGCGGGAGGATCCCCGGCGGGTGGTACGTCTTAAGCCCGAGAAGGACGATACGGATACCCTGGCGGCTATACGGCTGGCTCTGGAGCGGGGTTATACTTCCTTTGCGCTCTACGGGGCCACCGGAGGGCGGCTGGAACACACCATCGCCAATATTCAGTGTTTGTTGTTTCTGAAGCGCCATGGTGCGGCAGGATATATGACAGACGGGATGGGAAAAATCTTTGTGATGGAAGATGAGGAACTGTGTTTTCCCGCTTCCACGAAAGGCTATCTGTCCCTGTTATCCCTGGGAAAAGAAGCCCTGGGGGTAAACATCCGGGGAATGAAGTATGAACTTGACAACGCCAGAATTACCAATGACTTTCCCGTTGGAATCAGCAATGAGTTTATCGGGCAGGAGGCCCTTGTGAGCGTGGGCTGCGGCCAGTTGCTGGGGATCATGTCGGCCGATAACTAAATCATCTGCTTATCCACATCAATAACGGCGCAGTAGCCGGAATCCTGCTCTTTTAGACGGCGGTCTATGAGTTCACAGAGTCCGGCGTCGCTGTAGTCGAAATCATAGGGGGTCACCACATCGAAAATCAGATTGGTGTGGGTGGGGCCGGCCACGATGCGGAAGTCATGAAGCGTGAGCCGCCCGTCAATGTCGGAGATGACCTGTTGGGCCATAGCCTTCAGGTGCTGGGTCTGCTGGTCATGGATACACACCGGGTCCATGTGGATCACGGCACTGCATCCCAGTTCGCTGCGCAGCCGATGCTCCGCCAGATCAATGGTATCATGGAGTTCCAGCAGATTGCCGTCCGCAGATACTTCCGCATGCAGGGAGATCAGCACCCGGCCCGGTCCGTAATTGTGGACGATCAGATCGTGGATTCCCAGGACCGCGTCGTAGGACAGTACGATCTCCTCGATCTGCTTCACAAATGCCGGTTCGGGCGGCTGGCCCAGCAGGGGGTTCAGAGTATCTCGGGCGGCCTGGAAACCCGCGTAGAGGATAAACAATCCCACCAGTACGCCGCAGTAGCCGTCTATGGACAATCCTGTATAATGGGCTGTCAGAGTGGCCGCCAGTACTACGGCGGTAGCCAGCATGTCGCTGAGGCTGTCGGTGGCGGTGGCCTTCATGGCAGCGGAATCAATCTGTCTGCCGATTCGGGCATTATACAGAGCCATATAGCATTTCACCAGGATGGACAGGGCCAGGATCACCGCAATCACGGGAGAGAAGATCAATTCCTCGGGATGGAGGATCTTGTCCACGGAACCTTTGATCAGTTCCAGCGCCATCAGCAGGATCAGCAGGGATACCAGAAATCCGGAGACATACTCGATTCGGCCATGCCCGAAAGGATGGCCCGGGTCCGGCTTATGTCCGGCCATCTTAAAACCGATCAGGGTGATGATGGAGGAACCGGCGTCCGACAGGTTGTTAAAAGCATCCGCGGTGATGGCAATGGACCCGCTGAACATGCCCGCAAAAAACTTGCCCGCGAAGAGCAGCAGATTAAGCCCGATTCCGACTGTACCGCACAGCACACCGTAGGCCTGCCGCACGCCGGGGGATGCGGTATTGTTTCTGTCTTTTATAAAAAGTCTGGTCAGAAGGGTAATCATGGCTTTCCTTTCCCCATAATTGGCAGGATGCGTCATTTGGATATTTTATCATTTTACCCCATGGCTGTGTGAAAAGCAACCCCCATGTTTTATACAAAATACAGTTGCGCGGCGTGGAAATAAAGTGTATAATTTCCACGAAAAGCCAAATACTGAAGGAATGTGCTCTGTGTGAGCGGAAATGGAGGGAATATGAGCAAGAAACCGATGGTCTTAATGATTCTGGACGGCTACGGCCTGAACGAAAAGGCGGAGGGCAACGCCGTGGCCCAGGCAGCGAAGCCCAATTTGGATAAACTGATGCAGGAATGTCCCTGGACGAGGGGCAATGCCAGCGGCATGGCTGTGGGCCTGCCGGAGGGGCAGATGGGCAACTCTGAGGTGGGACATCTGAATATGGGCGCGGGCCGCATCGTATATCAGGAACTGACCAGGATCACCAAGGAGATCATGGACGGGACATTTTTTGAGAATCCGGCCCTTCTGAAGGCGGTGGAAAACTGCAGAAAGAACGGCAGCGCCCTGCATCTCATGGGCCTTCTGTCCGACGGGGGCGTACACAGCCACAATACCCACCTTTATGGCCTGCTGGAACTGGCTAAGAGGCAGGGACTTGACAAGGTGTATGTACATTGCTTTCTGGACGGCAGGGACACGCCTCCTGCCAGCGGCAAAGGTTTCGCCCAGGACCTGGCGGCGGAGATGGAGAAGATCGGCGTGGGCAGGATCGCTTCTGTAATGGGCCGCTATTATGCCATGGACAGGGATAATAATTACGACCGGGTGAAGCTGGCCTATGATGCCATGACCAGGGGAGAGGGGCTGACTGCCGCCTGCGGCATCTGCGGCATCCAACAGTCCTACGACCGGGAGGAGACAGATGAGTTTGTAAAGCCCACGGTGGCGGTGGAGGACGGCAAGCCTGTGGCAGTGGTGCAGGACGGAGATTCCGTGGTATTCTTCAATTTCCGGCCGGACCGCGCCAGAGAGATCACCAGGGCTTTCTGCGATGACGATTTCAAGGGTTTTGACCGGGGTGCCAGAAAGGATATCACCTTTGTGTGCTTCAGCGATTATGATCCCACTATCCCCAATAAGGAAGTGGCGTTCCACAAGGTAGCGGTTACCAATACCTTCGGGGAATGGCTGGCGGCCAACCATATGACCCAGGCCAGGATCGCCGAGACCGAGAAGTATGCCCATGTGACTTTCTTCTTCAATGGCGGTGTGGAGGAGCCTAACCCCGGCGAGGACAGAGTGCTGGTGAATTCCCCCAAGGATGTGGCCACCTATGACCTGAAGCCCCAGATGAGCGCTTATGAGGTTTGCGACCGATTGTGTGAGGCCATCCGCAGTGACAAATATGATGTGATCATCATTAATTTTGCTAATCCGGATATGGTGGGACACACCGGTGTGCAGGGGGCGGCCGTCAAGGCTGTGGAGGCCGTGGATACCTGTGTGGGCAAGGCTGTGGAAGCCATCCGGGAAGTGGGCGGTATTATGTTTATCTGCGCCGATCACGGCAATGCGGAGCAGCTGGTGGATTACGAGACCGGCGCGCCTTTCACCGCTCATACCACCAACCAGGTGCCCTTCATCCTGGTGAATGCGGATCCGGCTTACGGCCTGCGGGAGGGCGGCTGCCTGGCAGACATCATTCCCACACTGATCGAACTCATGGGTAAGGAGCAGCCTGCGGAGATGACAGGCAAGAGCCTGCTGGTCAGGAAGTAAGGAACTGGAAAACAGGAGACAAAGGGTAAGCGCATCAAGTGCTTACCCTTTTGTTCAGGAACTTAAACAGGAGGACAGTATGGCAAATGTTACATTGGGTAAAACGGGGATTACAGTGGAGAAAAATGCCTTCGGGGCCCTGCCCATCCAGCGTATAGGCAGGGAGGAGGCTGTGAAGCTGCTGCGCAGGGCTTACAGCCGGGGCGTGACTTTTTTCGACACGGCCAGATGGTATACGGACAGTGAGGAGAAACTGGGGGAGGCTTTTCAGGGCATGCGGGAAAAGGTGTACATAGCCACCAAAACCGGGGCTTCCACCCCGCAGGAATTCTGGCGGGATCTGGAGACTTCTCTGGGCAATCTGCGGACGGACTATATCGACATCTATCAGTTCCACAATCCTTCTTTCTGTCCCAGGCCGGAGGATGGCACGGGTTTGTACGAGGCTATGCTGGAGGCCAGGGCCCAGGGGAAGGTGCGTCATATCGGTATCACCAACCACCGGCTGAATGTGGCAACGGAGGCCGTGGAGAGCGGTCTGTATGAGACGCTGCAATTCCCCTTCTGTTATCTGGCCACGGAAAAAGACATTGAACTGGTGAGGAAAACGGAGGAGGCCGGTATGGGATTTATTGCCATGAAGGCGCTGTCCGGCGGACTGATTACCAATTCCGCGGCGGCTTACGCTTTCCTGGCGCAGTACGAGAATGTGCTGCCCATATGGGGCGTCCAGCGGGAGTCGGAACTGGACGAATTTCTTTCCTATATTAATAATCCTCCCGGAATGAATCCGGAACTGGAAGCGGTGATCGCCCGTGACAGGCAGGAACTGCTGGGGGATTTTTGCAGGGGCTGCGGCTATTGTATGCCCTGCCCTGTGGGGATCGAGATCAACAATATGGCCCGGATGAGCCTGATGATCCGCAGGGCTCCCTCTCAGGCCCAGCTGACACCACAGATGCAGGAGAAGATGCATAGAATTAAAGAGTGTCTGCACTGTGGAAAATGCAGGAGCAAGTGTCCTTACGGGCTGGATACGCCCAAGCTGCTGGAAAAGAATTATCAGGATTATCTGGAGATCCTGGAGGGAAAGCCGCTCTGATTTTTTTACAATCTGGAAGAAATTAGACAATACTGATACAAGTATGTGACAGTACGGCAGGAAAATAGAACCCATGAAAGGGCAGAATGCCGGACTCTCAGGCATCCTGCTTCTAAACGGGAGGATGATAAGATGCAGCAGAAGAACGCAAGAAAAAGACGGCAAATTTATTTTTTGACAGTGGGGGTAACGGCGGCGTGGTTTTGTATCGTGCTGTGCCTGATGCAGTTGATGCAGGTCCGGGCGCAGCTCAGGGAGCAGAAGGAACAGATCAGCCGTGCTTACAATATGCTTGCCCTGTACTATGGGGAGAACGCCGGGGATCTGGAGAACAGCGATGTGGGGCAGGCAAGCTTCAGTATGACGGATCTCAGCCATGAAAGCGCCGGAGAGGAAGAGATGGGCACTCTGGAGTTATCTTATCCGGAAAGGTGTGGGCTGGATTATGTGGAAAGGCCCCAGGACCGGACCGACCGCCAGGTGCTGGAGAGGCTTAGGGAACTGGGAGAGCAGGACGAGCGGATTGCAGCCATCCTGCAGAACAGCGGAGCATACCCGGCCAGGCTTTTAGAGGCTTTGGCCAATAACCCGGAGATGGCAGATTTTGTGGAGGGCTGGCCTACGGCGGAGCACAGGGCTGCAGGAGGGCTCACCAACGGCGAAAAGAAAGAGAAATTTCCTCTCTTTCTGCAATGGGATCCCCGCTGGGGCTATGCATCCTACGGGGAAGACAGCTGCATTGCCATTTCCGGCTGTGGTCCCACCTGCCTGTCCATGGTACTATATTATCTCACAGGGGATGAAAGCCTGACGCCGGATGTTATTGGGGATTACAGCATGGATAACGGTTATTATCTGCCGGGTACCGGTACGCTGTGGGCCCTGATGGAGGATGTAGCCCCTATATACGGGGTGGGAGTAAAGCAGCCCGAAGCGTCTGAGTGGCAGATGAAATCCGCCCTGGACCGGGGGGCCGTGCTGATCTGTTCCATGAAGCCCGGAGATTTTACGGCAGGCGGACATTTTATCGTGATATACGGCTATGACCAGAACGGTTTTCTGGTCAACGATCCCAACTGTGTGGCCCGGAGCCGTCAAAGCTGGAGTTATGAACAGATCAGCAGACAGATGAAGCATCTCTGGGTCTTTGAAAAATAGATAATTGCATAAACAGCCCCCTTTTTGGAAACACTCTTAGCAGATTACGCAAAGCGCAAACAGCATGAACTCTAAACAGGAGGCTTTTATTATGGTATTTTTGGAGATTATCAAGGTACATGGTCGGGAAATTCTGGATTCCAGGGGAAATCCCACCGTGGAGGCGGAAGTTGCCGTCAGGAATAAGGCGGACGGACATGTTCATACGGGATTGGCGGCAGTGCCTTCCGGCGCCAGCACCGGCCGCTTTGAGGCGGTGGAACTGAGGGACGCGGAGCCCAGGTATTTTGGGCTGGGCGTGCGCCATGCGGTGAAAAACATCAACGAAAAGCTGGCCCCTCTGCTCTGCGGCCGCAATGCTCTGGAGCAGATCCAGATTGACAGTCTGATGATTGAGACAGACGGCACGGACAATAAAGCCAATCTGGGGGCTAACGCCATCCTGGCGGTATCCCTGGCCTGCGCAAAGGCGGCGGCCTGCGCGCTGCACATCCCCCTGTACCGTTATCTTGGAGGTACTTCAGCCAGACGCATGCCCGTACCCATGATGAATATTTTAAACGGCGGAAAGCATGCCGCCAACACCGTGGACTTCCAGGAGTTTATGATCATGCCCGTACAGGCGGAGAGTTTTGCGGAGGGCCTGCGGGTGTGTGCGGAGATATACCATAATTTAAAGGGCCTGTTACAGGAGCAGGGTCTTTCCACAGGTGTGGGGGACGAGGGTGGTTTTGCTCCGGATCTTCCGGACGCGGAGAGCGTGCTGGGCTATATTGTGGAAGCCATCAACGCCGCCGGCTACACGCCGGGACAGGATATTAAAATTGCCCTGGATGTGGCCAGCAGTGAACTGTTCAATGAAAAGACAGGGATGTATCATTTTCCCGGAGAGAGCCGCCTGAAAGGCCAGGAGGTGATACGGGACACCCAGGAGATGATCGCCTATTATGAGCGGCTGATTGAGCAGTTCCCCATCTATTCCATTGAGGACGGCCTGGCGGAAGACGACTGGGACGGCTGGCAGCAGATGACGCAGCGGCTGGGGGATCGGGTTCAGCTGGTGGGAGACGATTTGTTCGTGACCAATGTAAAACGTCTGGACGCGGGGATCAAACTCCATGTGGCCAACGCCATTCTGGTGAAAGTCAACCAGATCGGTACCCTGACGGAGGCGTTGGAGGCAGTGGAGCTGGCCAAGCGCAACGGTTATCATGCCGTGATTTCTCACCGTTCCGGAGAGACAGAGGATGCCACCATAGCGGATATCGCGGTGGCCATGAACACCGGGCAGATCAAGTCAGGCGCGCCCTGCCGCAGTGACCGGGTGGCCAAATACAACCAGCTGCTGCGCATCGAGGAAGAACTGAAGGGATATGGCTGCTACAGCGACCCGGGCCGACGATAAAAATAGGAAGAAAGGTACTTGCGCATAGGGAACAATTATGCTATAATCAATTTTGTGCGACACGACAAGGTGTAAGGATCGCGCTCTCATAGAAGGGCTAAGAGGAAAGAGGTATTGTCATGGGAGTATTGAGAATTATTCTGACAGTTTTGTTCATTTTTGATTGTATAGCATTGGTGATTGTAGTATTGATGCAGGAGGGCAAGGCGGCAGGACTTGGCGCAATCAGCGGCGCGGCAGAGACCTATTGGGGTAAGAATAAGGGTCGTTCCATGGAGGGAATGCTGGTGAAACTCACCAAGATCCTGGCTGTGGCATTTATCCTTTTTGCTGTGGTACTGAACCTGAATGTATTCTAGTGGCGAAAGAAGAACACCCTTGCTGGTCAAGGGTGTTTTTTTAAATGTTCTGCCCGGATATTGCCGCAGATGCAGCCGGGGCGGGCAGGTGGAGAAGATGTATGGAAAATAATGAAAATATAGAGAGCATTGGACAATCAGAAGAAACAGCAGCAGAAAAGAGGAAAGACATTCTCTGCCAACTGGTGGCGGACAAGCAGTATGTACCCATGAAGGAGAAGGAACTGGCCATGCTGATGCAGGTGCCCAGGGAAGAACGGGGGGAATTGCACCGTCTCCTGGAAGAACTGCTGACAGAAGGGCGGTTAACCGTAAACGCCCAGGGAAAATACAAAAAGCCGGAGGGGCAGATCCTGACGGGTATATTTGTCAGCCATGCCAAGGGCTTCGGGTTTGTGGAGGTGGAGGGTATGCAGGAGGATCTGTATATCCCCCAGGACATGACCGGGGGCGCTTTTCATGGCGACAGGGTGCAGGTGGCTCTGCTTGGGAGCGGGTATGCCGGCGGCCAGTCTCAGGAGTCCCGGGCCGGAGTTAAAGCGGAAGCCCGGGCAACTGCACGAGTGCTGCGGGTATTGGTCCGGGGGATCACCCAGGTGGTGGGCACATACCAGAAGTCCCGGAACTTCGGGTTTGTGACACCGGATAACCGCAGGCTCCCCCAGGATATTTTTGTGCCTCAGGAATGGTCTAAAGGGGCCGTTACCGGTCATAAAGTGGTGGTGGAGATCACCGATTACGGCAGCAGCGACCGCAATCCTGAGGGAAAGGTGGCGGAGATTCTTGGGCATGTGAACGATCCGGGGGTGGATATTCTGTCCATCGTGCGGGGATATGAACTTCCTGAAGGCTTTGGGGAAAAGGTGCTGAACCAGGCGGAGCGGGTGTCCCGGGAGGTCTCGGAAGCAGATATGACGGGCCGCCGGGATCTGCGGGAGCAGGTGCTGATTACCATAGACGGGGAGGACGCCAAAGATCTGGACGATGCGGTGAACGTCACATTTGACGGTGAATATTACCGTCTGGGAGTGCATATCGCGGATGTGACCAATTATGTACAGGAGGGATCGGCCCTGGACCGGGAAGCCCTGAAGCGGGGGACCAGCGTATATCTGGTGGACCGGGTAATCCCCATGCTTCCCCATGTGCTGTCCAACGGCATCTGTTCCCTGAACGAGGGGGTGGACCGATTGGCACTGAGCTGCCTGATGACCATTGACCTCAGGGGAAATATAACGGATTATGAGATCTGTGAGTCCGTGATCCAGGTGCGGCACCGCATGTCTTACACCGGGGTAAAGCGACTGCTCACGGAGGAGGGGCTGACGGAGAAGGAACCCGCTTTTGCAGAGTATGCACCGCTTTTACCCATGCTCAGGGAGATGAAGTCCCTGTCGGCGCTGCTACGGAAAAAGCGGTGGGAGAGGGGCGGCATTGATTTTGACTTCCCGGAATGCAAGATTATGCTGGATGAAAAGGGTGTGCCCCAGGAGATCCGGCCTTATGAGCGCAATGTGGCCACCCGAATGATTGAGGATTTTATGCTGGCAGCCAACGAGACCGTGGCGCAGCATTTTTACTGGCAGGAACTGCCCTTTGTATACCGGGTGCACCAGGCTCCGGATCAGGACAAGATTCAGAAGCTGGCGGCTTTTCTCCATAATTTCGGATATTATATTAAAAATATCGGCCAGATGGGAGGCCGGGCGGCGGGGGGACGTGAGAATATCCGAAGAGACAGGGCGAAAGGCCGTCCGGCCAATGTCCATCCCAAGGAGATTCAGAAACTCTTACAGAAAGTGGAGGGCGAGCCGGAGGAAGCCATGATCAGCAGGCTGACGCTGCGTAGCATGAAACAGGCCAAATACAGCACCGAATGCGATGGGCATTTTGGCCTGGCCTGCCAGCAGTATTGTCATTTTACTTCCCCCATAAGGCGCTATCCGGACTTGCAGATCCATCGTATCATTAAGGAGCAGCTCCGGGGCCGGCTGAACGAAGAGCGGATCCGCCATTACCGGGATATTCTGCCGGAGGTGGCCAACCAGTCCTCCCGGCTGGAACGCCGTGCCGATGAGGCGGAACGGGAGACGGATAAGCTGAAAAAAGTCCAGTATATGGAGAAACGGATCGGAGAGGTCTATGAGGGCGTGGTATCCGGCGTCACGGCCTGGGGGATCTATGTGGAATTGCCCAACACCGTAGAGGGACTGGTGCATGTGTCCCGCCTGCCCGGAGATTATTATTGTTATCATGAGGACAGCTATGAGATGGTGGGAGAGGCCACCGGCCGTTCCTTTGGCCTGGGACAGCCGGTGGCCGTGCGGGTGGCGGGCACGGATCGGCTGCTGCGTACCATTGATTTTGATCTGGCGGAGGATGGAGAAACAGAACTTTAAATAAGGAGAGAGGAACATGGCAAAGCAGAAAGAAAAGCAGAAATTGATCGCCAACAACAAAAAGGCTTACCATGACTATTATATTGAGGAGAGTTACGAGGCGGGCATCGCTCTCCATGGCACGGAGGTCAAATCCATGCGTCAGGGTAAGTGCAGCATCAAGGAATCCTTCATCCGTATAGAAAACGGTGAGGTTTATGTGTACGGTATGCATGTGAGCCCTTATGAGAAGGGAAATATTTTCAACAAGGACCCGCTGCGGATTAAGAAGCTGCTTTTGCACAAATACGAGATTAACAAGCTGTCTGGCAAAGTGGCGGAGAAGGGACTGACCCTGGTGCCGCTGCAGGTGTACTTCAAGGAGGGCAAAGTCAAGGTGGAGATCGGCCTGGCCAGGGGGAAGAAGCTGTACGACAAGCGCCAGGATATCGCCAAAAAAGACCAGCGTCGGGAGGCAGAAAAGGAATTTAAGGTAAAAAATCTTTAAGTTATAATTTCCAGAAAATGATCCACAGGATTACTTGCCAAAGCTGCTGGAAGATGTTATAATGAAGATGCTCTCAGGAGAGCAGAAAAGCAGTGGTCTGATATTTTGGATTGCTGATTATACGGGGTAGTAAAGGTTTCGACAGGGGTCTTGCAGCTGGAGAAGCTATCCGTTGCGACACGTTAATCGCACAATTAAACTAAACGCTGAAGACAATAATCAGTTAGCATTTGCAGCTTAATAAGCTGTAAGTGACGTCGCCTCAGGCGGCTTGTCCGGTCCAGAGCACCCACACTTTGGAGTCCGGGCATCGACTTTGTGGGAAACGACATGCGGTAAGCTTTGCCCGCGTGGGCGTATTATGAAGCTACTGTTCCGGCCGGGGAGTCTGTTCGCCAGCCGGTGACAGGAATTGCAGCCCGCCTGATGTGCGGCTGCGAAACAACAGACTATGATAGTAGAAGGACAGGGAATGGGCTTTTGGACACGGGTTCGACTCCCGTCTACTCCATGATTAGAGAAATCTAGGAAAGGGGCTGTTGCAAAAGTAGATGAATAATCTGCCGGAGCAACGGCTCCGTTT
>BLLU01000088.1 GCA_011959105.1 Lachnospiraceae bacterium
GATTTCCCTGCTGACGTCAAAAGGGATTTATGCAGCGAGGGATAAGATGGGAAGGACGCCCGTTGCAATCGGAAAAAAAGAAGACGGACACTGTATTTCCTTTGAAAACTTTGCTTACTTAAATTTGGGATATGTGGAAGAACGGGAATTAGGTCCCGGTGAGATTGTCATCGTGACGCCAGAGGAGGTCAGGACGTTAGTAAAGCCCGGCACAGATATGAAAATCTGTACTTTCCTGTGGGTATATTACGGCTATCCTTCTTCTTCTTACGAGGGCATCAGCGTAGAGAAGATGCGCTACAACTGCGGCGCCCTTTTAGCCAAGCGGGATGACGTATCGCCAGACAATGTGGCAGGTGTGCCAGATTCCGGCATCGCCCATGCAATTGGATATTCTAATGTGTCAGGCATTCCTTTTTCCAGACCCTTTATCAAATACACGCCTACCTGGCCAAGGTCCTTTATGCCGACAATCCAGAGCCAGAGGAATCTGATTGCAAAAATGAAGCTGATACCGGTTCATGATTTGATTCAGGATAAGAGCCTTCTGCTCATCGATGATTCTATCGTGCGGGGTACACAGCTTCGAGAGACCACGGAGTTTCTTTACCAGAGCGGTGCAAAAGAGGTCCATATAAGACCTGCCTGTCCGCCTCTGCTGTACGGATGTAAGTATCTTAACTTTTCCCGTTCCACATCGGAGATGGACCTGATTACGAGAAGGATCATCAAGGAGATGGAGGGAGAAGGTAAACATGTGAATTTGAGCGCTTACTCCAATCCTGAAACGCCGGAATATCAGGAGATGATCAGACGAATCGGGGAGCAGCTGAATTTCACTTCGCTGAAATACCACAGACTGGATGATATGATAGAGTCGGTGGGGATTGATAGGAACAAACTCTGCACCTACTGCTGGGACGGTAAAGAGTAGGTGCGGCTGGAATGTATGGTTAGAAGGCGCAGGCGGCACGAGTGCCGCCTGCGCCTTCTGACCATACATTCCAGCTGTCCACTGGCGACATTGGAATATTATTCTGATTTGAGTGTTTTCTTACCAATATCTATTACGTGGGTCTCCAGCAGGGTTATGGTTCTTCCGCATTTTGTGAAAACCCTCTTTCTATTTTGAAAGTTATGTTGTATAATCCTTTGTATAGGCATTTCAGATAACAAATCGTGATAAATTCCCGGAAGAATATATTTTAGTTTGAAATTATTTGAATTTCTTTATCATTATAGATGAATGGAGGATTTTATGAGAGAAAAGTATGAGTCTTTGGCATTGGCGGATCTGAAGGCGATAGCGAAAGCCAGAGGGCTGAAAGGAACTTCGACGATGAAGAAGGCAGAGTTGATTGAATTGATGCTCGCGGAGGATGAAAAGGATAAAGCACAGGGGAAAAATGTGCCGCCTAAATCGGCTCCGGCAAGACCAGCACCGATAAGAACTGCGCCTGCTGGAAGAGCAGATGAAAAGAATGAGCATGGAGAAAGCAGGACGGAAGGAAGAATTGAGAAAAGCGAATACAGGGCAGAGCGCACGGAAAAGCCGGAATATCGGACGGAGCGCACGGAAGGCAGGGTAGAGGAGCCGAGAACGGAGGAGGACAAGTTCCCTGCGGAACTGGACAGCGGTATAGCGGCAAGCGGTATACTGGAGGTCATGCCTGACGGGTACGGATTTATCCGTTGTGAGAATTATCTGCCGGGAGATCATGATGTGTATGTGGCGCCCAGCCAGATACGCCGCTTTGGGCTGAAAACGGGAGATATCCTAGAGGGAAATACCCGCGTCAGAACCCAGGGGGAAAAGTTTGCTGCTCTTCTTTATGTAAAGTCGATTAACGGCTATGCGCCGGAGGTTGCGGCGAGGCGTTGTAATTTTGAAGACATGACGCCGATTTTTCCGGATGAAAGGCTGCATTTGGAGATGCCGGGAGCGAGTATATCTATGAGAATCATGGATTTGATCAGCCCTGTGGGAAAAGGACAGCGTGGTATGATCGTTTCTCCGCCAAAGGCTGGTAAAACCACCCTTCTTAAGGACGTGGCAAAGTCCATCAAGCGTAATTCACCGGATATACATTTGATTATCCTTTTGATTGATGAACGTCCTGAAGAAGTGACAGATATTAAGGAAGCGATTGAGGGACCGAATGTGGAGGTCATTTATTCCACGTTTGATGAGCTGCCGGATCATCATAAGCGTGTGGCAGAAATGGTAATTGAAAGAGGAAAACGTCTGGTAGAGCATAAGAAGGATGTGATGATCCTGATTGACAGTATCACCAGACTGACAAGGGCATATAATCTGACGGTTCCACCAAGTGATCCCCATGTACCAAAAGGTCATTCCGGTCTGTACCGCAGACCTCCTCAAGCAACAGCCTGGCATCCAGCGCCGCTTCCTCCACGCCAGCCTCTTTCAACTCCTCTGCACCCATATCGTATAATGTTCTATACTCCATCTGCATCCGCCGCTTTCCCGTCTGCTGCTTCCTCATCTGCCTGCCCGTTCTCTTCTACCGCATCCACTGATGCCCTATCCTCTGCTGTCTCCTCGTCTATGGGTTCATCTACCAGCCAAGAGTCATCCACTTCATAGCCAAAGGTCTCATTTAAGTAAGCTTTCCAGTCGAACACCGCCTCCACAGATTTCATGGCAACTTCCACCATGCTCTTGTCAGGCTCCTTGGTTGTGAGACGCTGCAAAAGCATTCCCGGGGCGGAAATAATCTTTACAAAAAGATTATCGCTTCTTCCTGCAAGACGGATAATCTCGTAAGAAATCCCTGCAATAACCGGTATCAATAAAATACGCAGTGCGATTTTAAGAGCCGGATTCTGCACCCTGATAAAGAAGAACAAGATGATACTGACAAACATGACAAAAAACAAAAAGCTGGTTCCGCAGCGTTTATGAATACGGGAACTGCGCATCACATTGTGCACGGTGAGCGGTCTGCCTTTTTCAATACAATTGATACATTTATGCTCTGCACCATGATACTGATAAAGCCTTCTGATATCTTTCATCAGACTGATTCCCACCACATAGGCAAGAAAAATCAAGATTCTGATTGCTCCTTCCATAATCGCAAGG
>BLLU01000089.1 GCA_011959105.1 Lachnospiraceae bacterium
AAAGGAAGGCTCTGCAAAAGAAGTATTTGCAAGCAGCGAGTTTCAGGAGGTCTTCGGGGCAAAAGAGCTTCCGGGCTATATCAGACACAGAGGCAGGCGGGCGGCTCCGCCGGATTTTTAGAAGGAGGCAGCGTTATGTGGGAATATGGATTTATGCGCAATGCGATACTTGCCGTCTGCATCATTACGCCGCTGTTTGGGATGCTTGGTACGATGATCGTAAGCAGAAATATGGCGTTTTTTTCCGATGCCCTGGGACATTCGGCATTGACGGGGATCGCGGTCGGCGTCGTATTTGGGTTATCGGACCTGAATCGTTCCATGCTTGTGTTTGCCGTGCTGTTTGCACTGCTTTTAAATTACATCGGCAGCAGGAGCGGGACGTCTACCGATACGGTAATTTCTGTCTTTTCTTCCTGCAGTGTAGCAATCGGGCTTGCCATATTGTCCAAGGGAGGGAATTTTGCTAAATATAATATAATACAATCACTGTCTGTAACGAAAGCGATCGCACATACTCTTTCTTCTCCAATTTCTTTTAATATTTTATTAATATCTTTTTTAACAGCATTCTCAATTTCTGTACTTATTTTTTCAAAAAATAATTTCATTTCCATTTTGTATGATAGTTTTAATCAACTTAAATTCATACTTCTCCTTCCATTATAAGTAATGAATCATTTCTCAAAATCTTCAATCCTTATTTCACAAAGATTTCACTTATTCTGAAAAAATTTTCAATGCCTTTTCCTGAAATTCTATCCCAATATCTTCTAACTTTCTTAACATCTCTTCTTCAAAACCATTTTTAAAGAAAAAAGCCCCTTGAAGATCTACCATTGCCATTGCTATTTTTTTTGGTACGAATGACTTCCCTTTATAATACTTTATTGCAAAATCCAATGCCTCTCTTACTTGATCAAGCATTCCAAAATCTAAAATCCGAAACGATGCCAATCGGACCGGCACAGACTTCTCACTTACCAAGCCTGTATAAATGATATCAATTGCTTGTTCTATATCCATATATACTCCTATCTAATTTAAATTTAGAATTATTTTAATTTGTAACCTGCAAATGAACTTATAAACTCTAATTTTTGATCTATCCCGGACACACTACTTTCACCTTATTTACGGGTACTCATCCTTCAACCAATACTTCTTCAGATGAAACT
>BLLU01000090.1 GCA_011959105.1 Lachnospiraceae bacterium
TGCTTTTATCCTTGCTTTTACGCAGACTTGTATTATCAAGATGTCCGTCTAAGCTGAACACAATACTGGACATATTATCGTCTAATATGCGCAGTATTTCTTCATCAAACACGGTTCCGTTTGTCACCACAGTCAGCTTAACTTTTTTCTGTATATCAATTATTTTTAATTTTTCCATAAGTTCAAATAGCTGGCTACGGAATAAAAACGGTTCACCGCCGTCCGTTATTGTTACTCGTATTTCCTTATATCGGGAATAGAGCTTTTCTATCAGATGAACAAGATTGGTGATCAACTCCGCTTCGTTAATATTATCAAATACTCTCTTCTGCTCTTTCAGAACACAATACTCACAATCCAAATTACATTTATAGCCTATTCCACAGGTAATATTAATTGTGGATATGTCGATTAACTGCTCATCATGACTTTCATTATCATCATAATACAATCTGCCTTCGTCCAGCAAGGTAATAATACCTTTCTTAAATCCGGCATAATTAAGCCTGAGATCCCTGACAAACATTTCCTTGGTAAAATCTTTAACACTTGAAAGGTAATCAAAAATCTCTTGTGATATTCCATAGGACTCAATTCTGTTCCAGTCATATAGATAGAATTTATCATTTATGCCAAACACACAAAACTTTGCCGTATCTCTCATAAATATTTCTCCCAATCACACAAAAATAATTTCCCACTCACTTGTTTAAATACAATATCTTTATACAACTCCGTTTAATCATCCTAGAAAAATACTTTACAACCATTATTTTTTAATTACAACACCCATAAGTTCTTTTTACTCATACCTATTATTCCTCTTTATACAGCTCCTCCATTTTCCTTATCTGGCTTTCCCTAAAATCTGCTATCGCATAAAATGCTTTTTTAGGCTGTAGTTTTTCATCAAACAACAGCGGCCAGTTCTTCCTCCCAATTACCGGAAAATCATCCAGCCATGTAAAATCATCCGCCGCCCCCCAAAATGTAACGCCTGTGATAACGTCCTTATATTCTCGGAAAATGGAAAATAATTTGCTATAATATCGAGCCTGAGCATCAATCATTTCCCTGCTTGGCGCTTTCTTATCACAGGAGTGATCTTCAAACGCAAACATAGAAATATCCAGCTCTGTAATCTGTATCTGCAGATCCAATTTTGCCAGCCGGTAAAACATTTTTCTGACTTTTTCCAAATCGGGATATACTATGCTGTAATGGCCCTGTACTCCCACTCCGTCTATCGGTATCTTCTTTTTCTTTAATTGGCATATATAATCAATTATCAGATCCAGCTTTATGTCCTCTTCACAGTTATATTCATTTAAAAACAGCTTTGCCTTGGGATTCGTTTCATGTGCATAGCAGAAAGCTTTTTCCACATAGTCCTCTCCAATAATTTCTTTCCACCTTGTATCTCTCAGCTTCCCTTCACCATCAGGGAAAATTTCGTTGACTACGTCCCAGCAATAGATAGAATCCTTATATCTGTCTACAGTTACGGAAATATGGTCCTCCATTCTTTTTAAAAGCATGTCTCTTGAAACCATTTTGCCTTCAAACAGCCAATCTGGATTCTGCGTGTGCCATACAAGAGTATGCCCTCTTACAAGCTTATTGTTTTCCTTTGCATATTGAACAAGCTTATCGCTTTTCTCAAAATGATATGTAGATTCCTCCGGATGCACTTCGCAAAACTTTAGTTCATTCTCAGGGGTTATACTGTTAAAATGCTTCAGCAAATCCCAGTATTTCTCCAAATGCTCTAAACCCACTGCCACTCCGATCGGAAAAAATTCTTTATAAATTTGGTACAAATATTCCATGCTGTATTAACTCCCCTATTTCGTCCTCAGTATTGTCTTAAATCTGTTTCCTGCATTTCTTTAGAAAGCCCCCCAGCTATTCTCTATTTTTTTGACATTATTATAAGTTTCTTTTCAAGAAATGGCAAGATAAAAAATCATTATTCTCATTTAACTCAAATATACATTATATTATATATGATTTTTCCCGAAATCTAAAACATCTCTCTCCGATTATACTCTATGGGAAGCACAGATTCTCCGCTCCTTTTCAGGGGATTGCCCCATCATAGACCAGCAGTGACTTCGAAAGTGGGATATCTTCTGTTTTGCTGATGCTTAACAAGGGGTTCTTTAATAGTATGAGTCCCGGAATACAATTACTGTATTCCGGGACTCATATATTCATATCTGCGATACCACCCGCATCGACAAAAGCCTTATTACGGCAAAAGCTCCTCCGGCCGACTCCGCGGCCAGGTTCGTTCAGCCTGCCCCTGCTCTATGGCAATATACACATCCATATAGCACACGCCGTCCAAGTCGTAAACCTTTTCAAAACAATCCAGCATGTGGCCGTCCCATTTCCCCTTCAGCCCATTGGTATTCATATACGCCATCAGAACCTTGTACGCATTGGGAATCAGGTCAAAGGGCGCCGTAAACGGCGATTTGATGGTGATGGCGATATACCTCTGTCTGTCCTGCCTTTTCACCTCCGCGGGCAGCCCTTCCTCCGATATCCCTTCCTCCAGCACCAGCGCCGCCCCGTAACCATGCATATGATGTACATTTCTCTGTTCCTGAGATACTGCGGGAAAATCCCAGCCGATTATCCTGGGATTCCCGATACCGATCTGCTGCGCCCAGCGTTTTACATGGCCCGTGGCGTCATCCTCCGGTTCCGGGCTGATCACGGTATACGAAATATACCGAAAAGACTCTACCTCCTCGATGCGGATATTGGAAAAAGCTTCATTGGTAAGATTCATGTCCTCCCGGACCAGTTGATCCAGAGAGCAGGAGAATAACCCGCAAAGGGCCAGAAGTTTTTCCATCTCCGGATAAGCGGCGTCCAACTCCCACTTGGACACAGTCTGTCTGCTCACGTTGAGGCAGTCCGCCAATTCTTCCTGGGTCATATTATTTTTCATTTTTCTTAGGAATAAAAGGTTCTGTCCGAAACTCATACTGCGTTTTCCTCCGTTTATGTCCGTTTACAGATTTCTAAACCTGATCAGGAATTGATGGAACTATTATATAAGGGCCCGCCAAAATGTTCCACCAACTTTACGGTTCTCTTTTGGAGGAATACGCAACTCAAAGTTGCGGACAGCCCGCCTTTTCCAACTGCCCGGCATAAACGGACAGGGTCTTATCATCAAAAAGCACCCACATAATCAGATCCAGTTTCCCGGGATGCGCGGCGGCAAACGCCCAGGCGGTGTCAATGGCAATCTCCGCCGCCTGGTCCACTGGAAAGCAGTAGATCCCGGTGGAAATGGAAGGAAACGCCAGGCTGCGTATACCCTTTTCCACAGCCAGTTCCAGGCAGGACCGATAACAGGAAGCCAGCAGTTCCCGTTCCCCCGAACCGCCCCCATTCCAGCGGGGGCCGGGCGTGTGGATGACATACCCACAGGGCAGCCTGTATCCCCTGGTAATCTTGGCACTGCCTGTTCTGCATCCGTGCAGCATCCTGCACTCCGCCAGCAGTTCCGGCCCTGCCGCCCGATGGATCGCGCCGTCAACGCCTCCGCCGCCCAACAGGCTGGTGTTGGCAGCGTTGACAATCGCCTGTACGCCATGGTCTTTTGTGATATCACCCTTTACGGTCTGAAATCTGGTAACGGTATTGCTGTCACTCAATGGATGTGCCTCCTCTCTCCTCCGTCTCAAAGGGATATACCACTCCCCAGTCCCGGCGCAGACGGTCCATCTGCTCCATGATCTCCAGCGTCAGAGCATGAGGCATCTCGGCACACTCCTGCCGGCCCGCCTCCAGGGCCCGGACACAGGCCAGCACTTCATACTCGTAGCCGTTGATCTGAGGGGGAATCTCCGGCTCTCTCAAAAGATTTCCCGCCGTGTCATACACCCGGATGGCAGCATAATTGTTCAGGTTATCCACCTCGATGCGCCCCCGGGTTCCCCGGATCTCTCCACGGTTTACGGGACCTGTCACCATGGAGGTACGCAGATGGGCCTTCCTGCCGTCCTGATAGAAATACTCTATCTCATCAACGGCGTCCACCCCGGTGTCCAGTTTTTCCGCACGGGATTCCACCCGGGCAATCTCATTCCCAAAATACATGGAGGCAAAGGTCAGGCAGTACATCCCCAGATCCAGCAGCGCCCCGCCTGCCAGAGCAGGATCATACATACGCCTCACATGACTCAGGGGTACGGAAAATTCCGCCTCCAGGGTAAAGGGATCCCCGATGATCCCCTCTTTCAGCAGGCTCTCCACAATCTGCCTTGCGGGCAGATACCGGGTCCAGATGGCCTCCGTGAGAAACACATGCCCCTCCCGGGCCAGTCTGATCAATTCCCTGGCCTGACCGGCATTGGCAGTAAAGGCTTTCTCCACCAGTACCGCCCTGCCATGTTCCACGCAGAGTCTGGCATTGTCATAGTGCATGGCATGGGGCGTGGCAATATAAACCAGGTCCACCTCCGGATCCTCCGCCAATTCCTCATAGGAGCCATATACCCTCTGAAAATGCCACTCTTTTGCAAATGTCTCCGCCCGCTCCAGGCTCCGGGAAGCCACCCCATAAGCACATACCTGCCCCTCCAGGCCGTTTATGGCCGCCGCCATCTGCCGGGCAATATTGCCCACACCCATGATTGCCATATTGATCCGCTTCATTGAAAACTCCTCCTCTTCCGCCCTGACTCAGAACCACAAAGCTAAGCTCAACTGTAAAATGTTACGCTCTTCCCAAGATAAAGTACATGTTTTACCCTTAACTCTGTTTTTCCTGTTATTATATCATAATTCCGAAAGCAGGAAAACAAACAGTTTGCAGCAGCGCCAGGGATATTATACCACAGGGTTATTGATAAGGGACCGCACGCATACTATAATGGATACAGACAGGAGGCGGCAAATATGAGAATACTGCTTTTACTCAGGGGCTCCGCCGGATGCGGTAAGTCCACCTGGATCGAGGAAAACAACTTAAAAAGATATACTTTGTGCGCAGACGAAATCCGTCTGCTCTGTCAGGGGCCTGTCATGCAGGTGGACGGCACGTTGGGGATCAGCCAAAGCAACGACAAAGCGGTGTGGAAAATGCTTTTCAGCCTTTTGGAAATGCGCATGCAGAACGGCGAATTCACGGTAATCGATGCTACCAACTCCAAGACCGCGGAACTCAACCGCTACAAGGAGATGTGCGAGACCTATCGTTATCGGATGTACTGCGTGGATTTTACCGACATCCCCATTGCCGAAGTGAAGCGGCGGAATCTGAACAGGGAGCCGCTGAAGAGAGTACCCGAGGAAGTGATCGACAGAATGTATTCCCGCTTTGCCACCCAGAAAATCCCCTCCGGGATAAAGGTGATAAAGCCCGATGAGCTGGATACCATCTGGCTTAAGAGAATCGACCTGTCGGCCTACAACCGAATCCATCACATCGGGGATATTCACGGCTGCAGCACCGTCCTGCAGGAATATCTCTCTGAAAACGGCGGCATCAGGGAGGACGAATTCTATATATTTGTGGGAGATTATGTGGACCGGGGTCTGGAAAATGCGGAAGTGCTGAACTTCCTTCTCTCCATCAGGGACAGGAAGAATGTATTGATGCTGGAGGGCAACCACGAGAGATGGCTGTGGCTGTATGCCTGCGACTGCGTGGGCAGATCCAGGGAATTTGAACTGGTGACCCGGCCCGCCCTGGACGCCGCCCATCTGGATAAAAAGCAGCTCCGGCAGTTGTACCGTAAATTCGGCCAGTGCGCCTACTACACCTACAACGGACAGGTCTTTCTGGTGACTCATGCCGGACTCAGCACCGTCCCCGAGAACCTGTCTCTCGTGGCCACGGAGCAGATGATCAAAGGTGTGGGCAATTACAATGACTTCGAGAAAGTTGCGGAAACTTTCTATGAGACCACGCCGGACAATTATATCCAGATCCACGGCCACAGGAATACCAAGCAACTCCCGGTTAAGGTGAACGACAGGGTCTATAATCTGGAGGGGCAGGTAGAATTCGGTGGCTGCCTGCGCTGCGTGCAGGTAGACAAAGACGGAATTCACCTGGTGGAAATCAGAAACCATGTGTTCAAGACCCCTGAGATATGTCAGGAGGAGACCGTAACCGGCAAATCCATCGCGGACAGCCTCATAGCCCTGCGGGCCAATCGGTACATCCGGGAGAAGAAATTCGGCAATATTTCCTCTTTCAATTTTACCAGCAAGGCTTTCTACGACAAGGTCTGGGACGAACAGACCACCAAAGCCCGGGGACTGTATCTGGATACGGTAAAGGGAAAAGTGGCTGCCAGGGCCTACGACAAGTTTTTTAATGTAAACGAACGCCCTGAAACCAAATTCGACATGCTCCAGCACAAATTGCAGTTCCCGGTCACAGTTTATGTAAAAGAAAACGGGTTCCTGGGCATCGTCAGCTACGACGAGTATAAGGACGACCTGTTTATTGCCAGTAAGTCCACCATCGACAGCCAGTATGCCGGATGGCTCAGGGATATGCTATACGAAAAAGTATCTCCCGACAATCTCACGGCGATGAAAGCATTTATCCGGGAGAACCATGTATCCTTCGTGTTTGAGTGCGTGGATATGACACATGATCCCCATATTATCGAATATCCTCAGAGCGGGCTCTATCTGTTGGATATCGTTCATAACCAGATGGATTTTGCCAGATTTGACTATGATGAAATGCGCATTGTGGCTGATCGGTTTGGGCTTATTCCCAAAGAGAAGGCTTTTGAGATCGCCACTTGGCAGGAGTTCTATGACTGGTATTACGATGTGCTTAAGGAGGATTACGAATACCAGGGCCGCAAGATCGAGGGCTTTGTAATCGAGGACAGCGCCGGGTATATGACCAAGCTGAAACTGGCCTATTACAATTTCTGGAAGTTCCTGCGGGGCGTAGCCCACGAGGCCATCCGAAAGGGGCATATCTCCAGAACATCCGCTCTGGCCACACCCACCGCCAACGAGTTCTACGCATGGGTGCGGAAGTTCCACGGCGCGGAAGATCCGGACAGCGTGCCCCAGGATATCTGTACGCTCCGAAGCATGTTCTACAGAGATAAGATGGGGGAAGCCTGAGAAGCCGCCTTCATATAACCATCAATTTCCCGGTATAGCCCCTCCCAGTTCACCTTGGAAAAATCCGTGGTGTCCACAATAATCACCTGCCCTCCTGCGCTGAAGCTGTCCATCCCCCTGCTGCGGATTCCTGCAATATACTGCTCCAGGGAGATGGTCTGGCTTTGTACCGCCCCCTCCTGCTTACTATATCGGTTGTTGGTCACATGGCCGGGATGTCTCAGAGGGCTTTTATCCCGCTGCGCAAAACGCTCATAAATACGGGCATAGTCTCCGGTCAGTCGAATGGTCAATGCCCGGTATCCATAATGTTCCAGCAGTTTCACAAGGCCCGGCCCGGATTCGGATTCAAAATTGTTCTCCAGGATAAAGGGGGTATGGGCCCGCATCATCTGCTCCGCCACATAGTACAAAATCTCTGTGCCCGCTCTCCCCAGCTTTACCTTCTCCTCCCGGGACCCAAACCCAATGGCATCATAAAGTTCTTCCTTGATACTGTCCTTGGAAAACCAGGGCAGCCCCAAACTGGCAGACAGCTTTTCCGCCAGAACGCTCTTGCCTGACGCCGGAATCCCGGTCACCAGTATCACAAAGGCGTTCCCTTCCGCTTTTGCGTTTACGGGGATTTGGAATTCCTGTTCCAGTGTTTCCGACAATGCCTCCACGCAATCTTCCACAAACTGCTCTGCCTGGGCCTCCGTCAGATAGACATACTCCCGCTCAAGCCCCTCCCGGCCTTCCCGGTAAAAGCCCGTTATGTACTTCCGCCGATCCTCAAAGGCGTCCTCCGCGAAGATGTCCATATAGCGATTGACAAAACCTGCCGCGCTCTCATAGATTTGGAAAGCCCGGAAGTCCGGGTGTTTCTGTAAGTACAGAAAATCCAGATCATACCAGTCCTTTTTCAGCGTCCACAACAGTTTGTGGGAATCCTCCGCAAAGGCCTCCGGGTATCTGGCAATACTGGGTTGATACACCCGATCAATCCACTGCAGATCCGTCAGCAGATGGGTCAGATATCCCAGATAAAAAGAGTACTGTTCCCGGCTGTATCCCGCCCGCCTTTCCGGCGTAAAATACTGTTTTACAAAACTCTCTATATCTATAGCAGCCGTTCCATT
This sequence comes from Lachnospiraceae bacterium, assembly GCA_011959105.1. Lineage (GTDB taxonomy): Bacteria > Bacillota > Clostridia > Lachnospirales > Lachnospiraceae > Acetatifactor. The sequence continues at coordinate 8,247 of BLLU01000090.1, forward strand.
TTCCAGGTAAGATTTAAAATGGGACAATTTTGTGGACGGTGTATATGCGGTCCAGTTCTCGTTGGGCACGCCGCTGTCCGGCGCGATATTTCCCACGATAAACTCCGTCTCCGTGATTCCCTCAAGGCGGCTGAGCAGCAAGTCAGCCACCCGCAAATGTACCATCCATGAAGCCATAAATATTCCCCCCCCAAAACCAAAATGCTGATAAAATGTCCCTGTCGGCGGTCCCACTACGCTTTACTTGCCTCGGTACAAGTTCCAGACGCTGTTTTTCCCACCACCTCATATATATTCCGCTGCATTTTGTGCTCAAAACAGGATTTCAGTTCCAGATTTCTGTCCCACTTATCCTGGGGGTATCCGCCATAGCGCCGTTTTACGTCTTCCATGCGCTCCTCCATGTCCACCACCTGGGTTCCCGCCAGACTGTCACAGACCTGGATCAACAGGTCATACATGTCATACTCCATTTTTTCCAGTAAAGTCCGTAACTCTTCCTGCTGCTCTTCCGTGATATCCCATTTACCGATATAATCCTCCAGCTTTTGAATGCTGAATGAGTGGCTGAGACAGATTCTGGCGGCCTCATCATAGCCCAGTTTCATCATATAGTGATAGCCGTCATAGATATGCCCCATATGTTTGACACCGAATTTTCGTCCAATGTCATGAAGCAATCCCAGCACATAGGCTTTTTCAGGATCCATATCCCCGCAGGCTGCGGCAATCCGCTGTGCGCACATGGCCACCGCCCGGCTGTGGTCCGCCCACGCTCCCGGATTGCAGGCCTCTCCGTCCCTGAGTAATTCCTCTGCTCTATCCCTTGTGGGTATCATCTTTTCTCTTCTCCCGTACCGTATAAATTCTCTGCTCCCGTATAAATTCTCTGCAATTCTGCAGTATGCACCCTGTCACCTGCTGTTCTGCACCCTGCCTGCACCGGTCAGCCGTTACGCATTCTCTGCCCGCATATCGAAAAATCTTATCTCCCGCAGCAATAGCAGATTCCTTCCGTGCCAATCTCCGGCGTCTGTCCCTGGCGGGCCAGTTCCTGCAGATATTTCCGCACTTCCTGCTCCCGGGCTTTGATGCGTGTTTCCAACTCTCCGTCCAGATTGCACAGATACCGCAGCAATTCCTCAGGCTGTTCTATCCGCAGGCTGTTATGAAATACTTTCCGGGAAACCCAGGAAAATTCCCCTGCGAAGAGTTCCTCCATCTCCGCCTCAAAAGCATGGCATCGCTCTCTGTAGGATTCCGGCACTTTTTTGCGAAGCACCGGCTCCAACAGCCGGTTCACATCCCCGGTATTGACCTGGGAGCTAAATGTAGATACCAGCCTGCCCCCCTCTGCCAGGCCCCGGCGCAGCTTTTTAAGCAGTCCTTCCCTGTCCCGGATATAATTCCACAGATGCCCCGCCAGGATCAGATCATAGGTTTCGGACGGGCATTTCCATGTCTCCGCATCCTCACACAGAAAAAACAATTCCGTTGCCCCGGCCAGTTCCCTGCGACGTTCCAAGTACACGCCATGTAAAAACTGCAATCCCGCTGTCTCTTTGTCCAGCAGAGTAATCCGGCATTCTCCGGGAATCTTTTTCCAACTGCCATGCCACACATTCCCATGACCGCATCCCACATCCAGCACCCGCATTCCGGGCTCCAGAGACAGTTGTTTAAACATCCATTCATGCCATCTCTGCCCGCTGGTTCCGTAGCGCTCATATAGTCCATACCTGAAATTGGATTGCTGATTTTTAGTCAGCAGCTGCATGATCTCCACAAAACGGGATATGGGAAACTGCCCCTGCCGGCAATGCCGTCCTGCCTGGTCTATCACCTCCAGAATCCGGTCCAGGCGGCGGCGCTCCTCCAGTACAAGTTCCCGTTGACGTGTCAGCAGCCCGTCCACAGGCATATCTTCCCCCTGTTCCAGGGCCCGGGAAATCTCCTCCAGGGGCAGCCCCACATACTTCATCATCAGAATTTCCTGAAGCCGCACAATGGCGCTGTCGTCATAAAGCCGATATCCGCCGGTCGATCGTTCCTTTGGCCGCAATAGACCTTTTTCCTCATAAAACCTGATTGTGCGGGCGGACACTCCGGCCCATCCGGCCAGCTCCCCCGCCGTATACAGCTTCTCCATATGCTTCCTCTGTGCTTACAGTATAAAGGTTTACGTTACGTCAATGTCAAGCCTTTTTTACATGCCCGCTGCTGAGTCCCACGGACTCCTCTTCCAATGGCAGCCACTCCAGCGCCTCATGAATCTGGCTGTTCCAAAAATCCCAGTCATGTCCTCCTGCCGCTTCCACGTAGGTCAGATCAACCCCCTGCTGTTCAAAGAAGGTCTTTAACTCCCTGTTTGATGCGAGCAGCCCATCTTCCGTGCCGCAGGACATATACACTTTGGGTACAAGATTTTTCGCCTTGGCGTCCATAAGGCCAACTCTCGGATTCAAATCCGTAATTTCCGCTTCCTTCAGATCTCCGAAGCAGGCCAGGCCATTAAAGAGTCCACCGCCTGTCTCGTTAAAAATATGGGCCGCTCCGGACAACGAAATGATATGGCTGAATGTGTCGCAATATTTCATTCCATTGCGGAGCGCGCCATATCCGCCCATGGAAAGACCGCCGATAAACGTGTCCTGGCGCCTGCCGGACAGGGGAAAGGTTTTCCGCATCATGGACGGCAGTTCCTGGGCCACAAATGTGCCATAGGCGTTGTTGGGAAGCGCATGGTCAAAATAAAAAGAGTTCTCACCGCTGGGCATTACCACAGCCAGGTTCTTGGCCTCCGCCCATCTCTGGATGCAGGTGCCGGAGATCCAGTCTATATTGCTTCCCAGAATCCCGTGAAGCAGATACAGCGTCTTATACTCCTTTCTCTCTCTGCCGCTGCCTGGGGCAAAGATCTTGTCCACTGGAAGGATCACCTGTACCTCCACCGTGCGCAGCAATGCTTTTGACAGATATGTCATTTGAATCAGGGCCATACTATATTCCTCCTATTTTAGTTCCGCATTTCCCCGTAAAGTGCACATACGCCTTGATTCATATATGGCCGCTTTAGCGTCCCTATATGAATCAGTGCACTTTACGCGGATATGCTGTTTCAGTTCCGCACTTCCCCTACGGGAGTTTGCTGTTCTTAGATCCTCATATCTATGATTTAGTATAACATTGTATGGTTTTTTATGCCACCCATATCCCTTCAATTTATCATAAATTATGACGGCGCGATGCTTGACACTTTACAGTACCCGGAATATACTGAACTGGTGCCGGATCTTTTTTCGTTGCTGCTACCGCCGAAGCTGATTTGTAAGACAACAAAAGGAGAGACAATGTCCAAATCAAAAGAGATTAAGACCAATGCCATGCGCATTCTGGAATCCATGAAGATTCCCTATACCCAATATACTTACGAGTGTGATGAATTCATTGATGCGATCCAGATCGCGGACAGTCTGGGACTTCCCCATGAAGAGGTGTACAAGACCCTTGTGACCAGAGGCGCCCATGATTATTTTGTGTTTGTGATCCCCATTCACCGGGAACTGGACTTGAAAGCCGCAGCCCGCAGCGTAGGAGAAAAGAGCGTAGAAATGATTCCTGTAAAAGATATAAATGCCGTCACAGGCTATATCCGGGGCGGCTGCACCGCCATCGGCATGAAGAAGCAGTATGTAACCCGGCTTGACGCTTCGGCAGAGAGCCGGCCTGCCATCATCGTCAGCGGCGGCCGCATCGGCTCCCAAATTAAGCTGTCCCCGAAGGGTCTGCTCACTGCCGCCAGAGCGTCATACGCAGATGTGGTCAGACAGGATGAGCCTTGAAAACGCCCTCCTGTCCAAATAACTACTCCATCCAGAAGTTCTCCAAATCCCCCACAAATCCGGGATCCTTGCAAAAGTCCTGATATAAACTGCCGATCTCTGCCTCTGTCATCACGCTGTCGCAGAAAATCAGGCCGGATACATATCCCTTGAAAGACTGTTGAAAAGGATCTCCCCCCAGCAGGATTTCCTTACAGGCCGGCAGCTGTGGAATATCCTCCGTCACACCTGCCAGACGTCCGTTCAGGTACAGTCTGCCCACGCAGGTCACGGAATCGTAAGTCACGCACAGAAAACTCCACTTGTTCCTGCGAATCATACGGATCAGAATGTCATGGAAATGATTTACAAAATTGTCCTGATGCACTCGATATATGGTGGAACGGTCCGGCGAGTAGGGAACCAGCGACATAAATCCGCTGTTGTACCTGGAATACAGCACACTGCTCCAACCGTTTAATTCCAGAGGTTTAACCCACATGCATATGGTATAGGAATCGCTGGCAAGCAATTCTGCGGGTAATTCCAGCACATTTTCCCTCACATCACCCCCATCAAACAAAACACCGCCCCAGTTGGCGCTGATCCCCTCTGTCAGATGTATTCCCGCTCCGGCCGGAACTGCCTGCATGGCGCCATCCACCGCCGCGTAGTCCGTCCAGAACGGAAACTCCGTGGCCTTTATCTCCGTGCGCAGATTCCTGCCTACAAATTCCAGGAAATCCCCGGGCCCCAGGGGGCGGGAAAAATAGTCCCCTCCCACGGCGTTACAGCCGCACTCTATCAGATACATAATATCTTCCCGGGAGTCCACACCGTCCGCCACAATGTCCATCTTCAATTCACGCCCCACGGCCATCAGCGTTTTCATGATCCTACGGGCTTTGTGGCTCCCCAGCGCATGCTGCAAATATCCCTTCTGGAATTTCAGGGAATCTATGGGAAGCATATCCCAGTACCGCAGACTGGCAAAGTCCAGTCCCACACCGGTAAGGGATACTCGAAAGCCGCTTCGGTGCAGAGCTTTCACATTGGCAAACATACCCTCTTTGCCCCTGCCAAAAGCCGACTCGTCTATCTCCAGTTCGATCTCCTCCGCCTTTACATTGTAGTCACGCAGAAGCCTTTCCAGCCACGGCAGAAGATTTCCGTTCAAAAGCTGCAGCCGTGAAATCCGCACGCCCACTTTGCCCGGCCACTCCTTTTTTCCCCGGAAGGCGGCAATATCCTGGAAAACCTTCTCCAAAACCCATGCGTTAAGTTCCGCCACAAATCCGTTCCTCACAAACAGCGGCAAAAACTCCTCCTGCCCCCGGCAGCGGCCATCTGCCATTTTCCAGACCACATATGCCTGAGCCATATAGAGCCTGGGCGTCTGAGCCATGATGATGGGTACATAGCGCACTTCAAATTCCCTGTCAGCCAGGGCCTGCTGCTGCCTCTTCTCCATCTCCAGTTCGCCCAGCACGATCTCCGCGATATCGTTGAATACCACATACTGGCCCTTGCCATTGTCCTTGGCGTGATACATGGCCATATCGCTTTTCATCAATGTATCTTCCAGGGTTTTCCCCACTTTTTCATCATAAAGGATACCGATACTCATGGAGATATTGGTCAGAATATGCTCTGCCCCCTCCTTGCTCCGCACCCGTTCTATGATTTTGTCCGCAATGCGGCATAACTCCTCCCGGCTGGCCTCCTCCTGGAAGATCAGTACAAACTCATCGCCGCCCATCCTTACCGCATGGGCCGTGGGAGCGCATTTTCGGAGAATTCCGGAAATATTCACCAAAAGTGCGTCGCCCTCGTTGTGGCCGTAAATATCGTTGACCGTTTTGAAATTATCCACATCCAGGAACATAAAATGAACCCTGCTGCCCGGCTCCAATCCCTGATAATAGGTATACATGGCCTGTCGGGTCCACAGCCCCGTGAGGTAATCCAACTCATATGCCATTCCGATTTCCCCCTTTCCGGTCAGAGCTTTGTTGTTACAGAGTTCTGTTATTACAGAGTTCCGCCGGTAATCCGGTTTGACGGCCAATGCGTCTCCCCCCGACCAGCGCCTACAGCGCCTTGATCCGCTCCACGGCTTCCACCGTGTTCTCATAACTGCCAAAGGCTGTGAGACGGAAATACCCTTCCCCGCTGGGCCCAAATCCCACGCCCGGCGTCCCCACCACATTGGCTTTCTCCAAGAGATAATCAAAGAAGTCCCAACTGCTCATGCCTCCGGGCGCTTTCAGCCAGATGTAAGGCGCATTCACACCGCCGGATACCGTGTAGCCGGCCTCCTTAAGCCCCTGGGAGATATAAGCCGCGTTTTTCATATAATAAGCCACCTGTTTCTTCAGCTGTGCCTTGCCTTCCTGAGAGTACACTGCCTCACCGGCCCGCTGTACGATATAGGGAGCACCGTTGTATTTGGTTCCGTGGCGCCTGGCCCAGAGACTGTGCAGGCTCACATCCCCGGCTTTCAGTTCCCGGGGAATCACGGTAAAGCCCAGGCGGACACCGGTAAAGCCCGCATTCTTTGAAAAAGAGCGCAGTTCGACGGCACAGGTTCTGGCACCCTGGCATTCGTAAATGGAATGGGGCACGTCCTCCTCCGAAATATATGCCTCATAGGCAGCGTCATAGATGATCACCGCGCCCACCCTGTTGGCATAATCCACCCACTCCTGGAGCTGCCCTCTGGTAATGGCAGCCCCTGTGGGATTGTTGGGAAAACAAAGGTAAATAATATCCGGGGTCTCCTTCGGCAGATCGGGAGCAAAACCGTTTTCCGCCGTACAGGGCATATAGATTACATCGCTCCAGGTTTCCGTCCGGGGATCGTAGCAGCCCGTCCTTCCGGCCATCACATTGGTATCCACATACACAGGGTAAACCGGGTCACAGACGGCAATCCGATTGTCCAGGCTGAAAATCTCCTGGATATTGCCGGAATCACATTTTGCCCCGTCCGAAATAAAGATTTCCTCCGGGCTGATATCACAGCCCCTGGCCTTATAGTCATTGGCAGCAATGGCGTCACGAAGAAAACCGTAACCCAGATCCGGCGCGTAGCCTCGAAAAGTGGCCGCATCCCCCATCTCCTCCACCGCAGCATGCAGGGCGCTGATGATGGCCGGAGCCAGAGGCTGGGTCACATCGCCGATGCCCAACCGGATTATCTTCTTATCCGGGTGGGACGCCGCATAGGTATTCACCTTCCTGCCGATATCTGAAAACAGATAACTCCCCGGCAATTTTAGATAGTTGTCATTGACTTTAAACATATTTCTCCCTCAAATACGGTAGACGCAGGTCCTGTCATATACACCAGATTCTCTTCCCGGTCCCAGGTGACCTGAATTTCCCCGCCCAGCACGCCCACGGTTACATTGTTGTCTGTCAGACCATTCAGCACGCAGGCCACCGCTGTAGCGCAGCACCCCGTACCGCAGGCCAGGGTCTCCCCCGTGCCCCGCTCCCACACACGCATCTTCACATGCCGTCTGTCCACCACCTCCACAAATTCCGTGTTAGTGCGGTTGGGAAACAGTTCATGACTTTCAAACAGCGGCCCCGTCTGTTCCAGCTTCAGATCCCCCACATTCTCCACAAGGACAACGGCGTGGGGATTCCCCATGGACACGCAGGTCATACGGTGTGTAATTCCTCCCACCCGGATGGGAACATCCACCGCCCGTTCCCCGGGAACCATAACAGGAATCCGCTCCGGTTCCAATATGGGACTGCCCATGTTCACCCGTACCAGGGAGACTTTGTCCTCCTGGTCCACCGTAAGTTCCAGATGTTTGACCTGTCCCGCGCTGACAATGGATATCCGCTTTTTGTCCGTAAGTCCTTTATCATACACATATTTCGCCACGCAGCGGATTCCGTTGCCGCACATCTCGGCCCTGGTGCCGTCCGCGTTGTACATCTCCATCTCAAAATCGGCCGCTTCGGCGGGATTGATAAAGATAACGCCATCTCCTCCTATGCCGAAATGCCTGTCGCTCAGAAAGCGCACCATCCGGGGCTTATCCTCCTGGGGAATTTTCCAGGCTGCCCCGTCAATATACACATAATCGTTGCCGCATCCATGCATCTTGGTAAATTTCATCCAATCAAATTCCATCCGTTCTGGCCACCGCCTTTCCCTATCATCATAATCTCTTTTTTCCGAAAAAGCAAATCCCTTTTCCGTCATAAACACTTTTTTTCCCGCATACTTTATATTAACAACGAGCAAAGCTAGCTTCCAAGCACGCATTAAGGAATATTGCAGGCCGGACCGGCAATATCCCGGAAAGAGGTAAGCATGAGTGCAAAGACAAAAATCGTAGTACTCCATATGAAAGAACTGATTTATACCGGAATCTTCGCCGTGCTGGGCATCCTGTTCGTGGTGCTGCTGGTCATGATGTTCCTTCCCGACAAAGAAGAATCCCCCCAGCCCGATGCCCCCACAGGAACGGAGAGCCCCAGCGGCGGCACGGATCTGTCAGGAGAAACCTCACCCGCCTCCGACGCTGTCTCTCTCTACATACCGGGCGTATATAACACGGAATTGGTGCTGGGCGACCAGACGCTGAATGTGGAAGTCATGGTAAACAAGGATGCCATCGCCTCCATCCAACTGGTGAACCTGAGTGATGCCGTGGCCACTATGTACCCCCTGCTTCAGCCAGCCTTTGATTCTCTGGCGGCACAGATCTGCGAGCAGCAATCACTGGACAATATCAGTTATGACGCAGACAGCAAATACACTTCTCTGGTACTGTTGGAAGCCATACGGAATTCTCTGGAAAAAGCGCAGCCTTAGTCTCTAAGGCGCGCTTTTTTGCAGAGTGTTTCCAGCTCTTCCACGGAGAAGAGATAATGCCTGTTGCAGAACTGGCAATTCACCTCGATCTCCCTGCCCTCCTCAATCATCTCCCGCAATTCCTCCTGTCCAATGCTGACCAGAGCCTTTTCCACCCGGGACTTGTCACAGTTGCAGTAAAACTCGGTGTCCAGGGTTTCCGTATATTCCACTTCCAACCCCGCCAGCAGCCTCTGTAAAATCCGCTCCGGGGTATGGCCCGCTTCCAGCATGGCGGTCACGGAAGCCAGTTCCGACAGATTTTCCTCCAGTCTGGCAATCACGGCTTCATCGGTATCCGGCATCAACTGAAGGAGGAAGCCGCCCGCCTGCTTTACCGTGTTGTCCCGCTCCATCAGCACCCCCAGGCCCACGCTGGAAGGCACTTGCTCGGACGCAGCGAAATAGTAAGTCAAATCCTCCGCTATTTCCCCTGTCTGTAAGGGAGTCTGCCCCACATAGGGCTCTTTCAGCCCCATGTCCCGGATCACGCTCAGCACACCGGGCCCCAATGCCCCGGAAACGTCCAGCTTCCCCTGGGCATTGGCGGGGAGAATCACATCCGCCACCAGAGGATATCCTTTGACACGCCCCCGGCTGTCCGCCGTCACTGTCAGGCCCCTGCCGGGGCCTTCCCCCCGAATCTGCAGGGTCAGCAAATCCTTCTCTCCCTTCAGCATAACTCCCATCATGGCCCCTGCCGTCAGCAGACGCCCCAGGGCCGCAGTCATCACCGGGCTGGTGTTATGTGCCCGCCTGGCCTCCTCCACCAGATTCCTGGTGGTGGCTGCAAATGCCCGGATCTGTGTTCCCGCAGCCGTGGCCCGCACGATATAGTCCTTCATTCCAACCTCCCCTGCCCCTTGCGGCATTCCCGGGCCAGCAGATAGACTCTCTCACTGCCGTCCGTGACTTCCCCCAGGGTATCCGCGTCCAGCAGCCGTATGACCCGCATTCCCGCCTGCTCCACCAGTCTGCGCATATCCCGGGGCGTATAGCCTCTTTGAAAATGGTTCTCCGTAAAGCGGCGGAAGCGCTCTCCCTCTTCCCGCACAAAAACCGTCAGGTCATACTCGTTGACCTGCTCCTCCTGGTGGTAATAATTCTCCCAGATGAAGCTGCAATCCTCCCGGTTCTCCGCGATGATCGCGTCTCCGATCACCTCACTGTATTTGTAGACCGTGTTAAAGTCAAACAAAAACAACCCGCCCGGATACAAATAATTGTCCACCCGGCGAAACACCTGCAAAAGATCCTTTTCCTCCAACAGATAGTTCAGGGAATCACAGACGGAGATCACCGTGCCTACAGTGCTGTACAGTTCCATCTCCCGCATATCCTGCAGCAGATACAGGATCCCGCTCCCGCTCTCCTCCCGCTTCTCCATGGCGATTTCCAACATCTCGGGGGAATTGTCCACGCCCATCATATCGTAACCTTTTTGACTGAGCAGTTCCGTCAGGGTACCTGTGCCGCAGCCCAGGTCCAGCACCAGGTTCCGCTCGGAAGCCAGCAGATCCTCCTGTGTGCCGGAAGAAACCGCGCTCTCCTCCGGTCCCATCTCCCGTACCGGCCTGCTGATCCCATACTCCCGGATCAGGGCGTCAATATTTTCGCACCACTCCCCGTAAGGGGCGTTATCCATCAGTTCATCATATACCCTGGCAAAATCCGAATATACTTCCGCCATATTCTTCTCCCTGTGCTACCCGGCTCGGGCCGGCTCCTGCTTTGTCTGCCTCCCCTGGCTCAGACAGGACTTCTGCTTTGTCTGTACCCGCGCCGCGGAAAAGCAGATATCGCTATGCCGCCAGTCCGATAGCGCCAAACAGCCCCGCGCTGAGCAGGCCCATGATCACTCCGGCCAACACCACGCCCAAAAGTACCGCGATCACACTGGATTTAAAATCCATATCCAACAGGCTGGCCGCCAGAGTACCGGTCCAGGCGCCGGTACCGGGTACCGGAATCCCTACAAACAGAAGAAGCGCCACAAACAGCCCCTTTCCGGCCTTTTCCTGCAGCTTTACGCCCCCCTTGTGGCCCTTTTCCAGGCAAAAGGTAAAGAATTTACCGATTACCGGCTTGTCCGCCCCCCACTCCAGCACCTTTCTGGCAAACAGAAAAATAATGGGTACGGGAAGCATATTGCCCAGAATACAGATGATATAGCTGGGCACCAGCGGCAGGCCAAAACCCACGGCATAAGGGATAGCCCCCCGCAGTTCAATCAGGGGAACCATGGAAATAAAGAAAATTATCAAATAGTGTATAATCATTTTTATACCCCCTGTGCGCTGCTGCGCACACTCAAATCAATATTTGAAAGTTTACTTTCAAACTTTCCTCCTATACTAAGTTCCGCATATTCCCGGAATATGCCGCTCTATGTTCTCTCCCGGATATATTCTCCCAAAAAGGCAAGCAATGTATCCATCTCCTCGTCCGTTCCTATGGTAATCCGCAGATGATTCTGAATCCGGGGCCTGTCCCAGTGGCGCACATAGATATCCCGCTCCTTCAGTGCCAGGAAAATCTGCTGTGCGGGAATCCGTTCATGGGAGGCAAAGATAAAATTGGCCCTGGAATCCGGGAACCCAAAACCCAGTTCCCGCAGCGCCCTCTTGACCCGCTCCCTGGTTGCCATGATCCTGCCGACGATCTCCCGAAAATACGCCTCGTCCCGCAGGGCCTCCACTCCCAGCGCCAGCGTGGGACGGTTTATGGTGTAGGAATTAAAAGAAAACTTCACATCGCTGAGATATTTGATCAGTTTCTCGCTGCCTATGGCATAACCCACCCGCAGACCGGCCATGGCCCGGGACTTGCTGAATGTCTGCACCACCAGAAGATTGTCATATTTTTGTATGAGGGGAAGAGCGCTCTCACCGCCAAAGTCAATATAGGCTTCATCCACAATCACCACCACATCCCGATTGGCCCGCAGGATCTCCTCCACCAGCGTCAGCGGCTCGTAGATCCCGGTGGGAGCATTGGGATTGGGAAAAATCACCCCTCCGTTGGGACGCCTGTAATCCTCCGGGCGAATGTGGAATGTCTCGTCCAGCGGACAGGTCTCATAGGGAATCCCGTACAACTGGGCCCACACGTCATAGAAGGAATAGGTGACATCGGGAAACAGGATGGGCCTGTCCCCGTTGAAAAAAGTCAGAAAGGCCATGGCCAGCACATCATCGGACCCCACGCCCACAAATACCTGCTCCTTCTTCACCCCATAATAATCTGCCAATTCCCCGGTCAGCGCCTCCGCGCCGGGATCGGGATACAGACGCAGATCCTGCGGCTGCAGGGCCTCTATGGCCGCCCGTACCCCGGGAGCCGGCGGATAGGGGCATTCATTGGTGTTAAGTTTGATCATATCCGGTCGATCAGGCTGTTCCCCGGGCACATAGGGGATCACCCTGCGGACATTTTCTTCCCACTTCATATGTCTCTGTCTCCTTGCCTGTGGTATAACCGCGCAGATGCGCGGACATTTATCATCATACCACCGTCAGCGTTATTCGTCTACTATTATTCCAGTTCCTGTAAATATAGTTCTACATAGGGTTCATTCTCCGGACAGCTGCTGTCATAGCAGATCTGCAAGACCTGCTGCCTGTAGCGTTCCGCCTCCGAAGCGTATGCCGGATTGGCTGCGGAAGCCTGGGAAAACAGACTGTACAGGTTATAGGCCCTGTACATGGCGCATCTCTCCCAGGCATATTCAAAATCCGCCTCATAACTTTTATACACATTCATATCCTGCATGGCGTTTTCCATCTCTCCCCGGCCCATTTCCCTCTCCACCCGGAGAAGCCGCTCCTCCCGGGAATTGCCGTACTTCCCTTCGTACAGTTCCGTCATACTGAATAGCAGCAGGGCGAAACCAAGTCCCACCCATCCCAGCATCCCGTAGACCATCACGATCTTAGCCGCCAGCTTCTTCATAAAACTCATTCCATGGATTTTTACACACACAATTCCAATAAATCCTGAAAGTATCAACAGCTTGATCATTTCCGCTCCTTACCTGGTGAAGTTCCAGCAATCTCCCTCTTCCCTGTCTGCCAGTCTGGCTTCGATCAGAGATACCAGTTGTTTTTGGGCATGCGGGTCAGGGCCCACATAGTAACCGCCCTGCTCCTCCTTCTTGTGAAACAGTTCTCGTTCTTCCTCCCCCAGTTTCAGCACTCCCTCCAACAGAGCGTCCACTTCCAGACAGGCCTGCTGCCTGATCCGGGGATCCATCCCTTCTGCGTAATATACGCGAAAGGCCTCTTTCAGCAGCCTCTCTATCCGATAATTGTCAATCTCCCTGCCGCTGTTCCATCTGTCCAGAAACTCATTGCGGCACTGCGTCCAATACAGATACTTAAGATCACTGTAGTTACCAAATATCTCCGTGTATTGAGCCGCATAACTGCCGGAGGCCGGCTGATCGTCCCGATAGGCAGGATCATCAATCAGCCAAAACAAGCCTATACTGATTCCCATTAACACTGCTCCCAGCATTCCCATGGCAATAATTATTCTGGTCAGCATCCGCTGTACCAGTTCCGGGGTTTTCTGGCGCAGCAATAGGGGCGCCAGCAGCTTATTGCGGTTTACTTTTTCATAAACTTCCTTATAAAAAGCAAGTCCTGCCTGATTTTTGCCGCCGCAATAGGGGCATTTGATGGCCTGGGAATCCAACTCTCCCCCGCAGTTTACACATTTCATAACATATCCTCTCCCCTGATCCCGCTGTGCTACCGGGCGTAAGACGACTCCACATAAGCGTCCACAATCGTATCCACCGCCTGCCGGAACCGGGAATCTTCCCGCAGGTCTTTCGGCCCCATGGACACCCATTCCAGCAGTTCCCCGGTAATACCCATTTCCCGCAGATCGTCGGTTATCTCTTCCCGATAAGCGGAAAAGAGAGCCTCGTTTCCCTGAATCACCCTGTCACTGCCATACAGGCGGCAGAGCCGGGCCGTGTCACCCGCATGCCCGATGAGCAGACAGGCCCATTGTTCCGCTTCCGCCCGCATTGTCGGTTCATCATATGTCTCTCTGCGGAATTCCTCCCTGTATTGCTCCAAAGACTCCAGACTACGCCTGTAGGCATCATAGCTTCCATACACCTCCCACACTTCCTGGAACTTGGGATAGTCCCGAGCGTCCATGTCCCGGGAAAGAGTTTGGTAAATCTGTTCTATAGCCTGTCCGGCAAACAGCTCCTCCAGTTCCCGCTCCCGCAGCAGATGGGCCCGATAATCCAGTTTGGCCCTGATGGGCCCCCAGGCAGCCACAAGGATACCCGTCACCAAAGCCATCCCCGCCACCCCCCCGCAAACCGCCAGCATCAATCCTGTCCACTTTCTGACCGCCGTTCGGGGCACTGTCTCCTGCATTTTTTGGGCTTCTTCATCGTATCCCGACAAGGTCCGCTCTTTGCGGATCTCTGCCAGCACCGGGTTCTCGGAATGGCAAAACGGGCAGTGGGAGTCCTTCATCCTGTAATCCGCGCCGCAATTCTCACATATCATTTCCGTCTCCTATTTTTGTCCTGACTGTCCCAGGGGAGCACCAGCCTCGTACCGCTGCCCTCATGGCAGGTCACAGACCGCTCCGGCACTCCTCCAGCTGCTTCTCATACACTGCCGCCTGTTCCTCCTGGCCCATCTTGCGGTGACAGCGCGCCAGCCCCTCCAGGGCCTGGGTCCTGCCGCTCTCCAGAATCAGAATGGGCTCCGTCTCATAGACCGCGTTGTAATACCACATGGCCGCTTCCGCCAGGTCCTGCTGCTCCTGTTCATAATATAACCCCAGTTCCACACAGAGTTCCGAGCACCCTCCTGCCGCCATGGCCTTCATGGCATAGCGGAAGAAACCCAGATCATCCCCCTTCACGCGCCGGGCTCTAACCAGCACACAGAATGCCTCCAGCAATTCCTCCTCGCTTCGCTCCGGATCTTCCGCGGAAATCTCAAAGCAGGCGCAGGCCCGCTCAAGATCCTCCCTTCCCCCGGCGATCAGCAGTTCTCTGGCATACATATTATGTAAATGCCGGGAAAGCCTGCGCCCCGCCCGCACCTGCCGCTCGAAACCGGCCAGGTCCCGGCTGCCGTGGCTTTCCTGGGGCATGTGGGTGATTACGATGTCACTGTCAAAGACCACGGGCTGCAGCCGTATGGTCTCATGGATGGGTTCTATCCAGGTAAACTGCCGCAGCCGTTTAAACAGCTTTGGACGGTATTCCTCATCATAATTGTAGACTGTGTTGTGCTGCAGCTGGTTTCCGTACTTCATCTGCACGATCTCCACCTCCGGCAGCAGATTTTCCTTCAGCAGACGGAAACGCTCCCTGTTCTCCTCATCCAGCACCTCATCCGCATCCGCACTGTAAATATACTCGCAGGACGCCAGGGAAAAAGCATAGTTGCGGGCGGCGCTGAAGTCATGAACCCACTTAAAGTCAAATATCCGATCCGTATACTTTGCCGCAATCTCCCTGGTGCGGTCCGTGGAACCGGTGTCCACGATAACCACCTCGTCCACCAGGTCCGCCACGCTGTCCAGGCAGCGCGCCAGTACCGCCTCTTCATTTTTCACAATCATGCACAGACTTATTGATATCATTTTACCGCCATCCTTTTCTTTCCATTCCGCCGCTTCCGTGACAACAGCTTTATCATACCAAAAAAGAGCCGGATAAACAACTGTTTACAAGAAAATACATTGACTTGTCAGGCACATGCGCCTAGACTGAAACAACAATCCGGCCATATCAGCCGATGGCAGAAAATTCCGCCGAAAAAAGACGCTGGAAGGCAGGACCTCCGCCTCTGGAGCAGGGACTGGAATGCCTGGAAAAAAGGAGAATCGCATACATGGAAAAAAAAACGCGTATTATGACGGAGGGAACCCCCTGGAAGCTGATTCTGGGCCTGGCGCTCCCGCTTATGTTCGGTAATATATTCCAACAACTCTACACCGTAATGGACACTCTCATTGTGGGCAGGGTGTTGGGCGTCCACGCCCTGGCCGCGCTGGGAGCCTCCGACTGGCTGAACTGGATGATCCTGGGACTGGTCACCGGCATCACTCAGGGTTTTTGTATTCTGGCTGCCCAGAAATTCGGCGCGGGAAAAACAGATGAATTAAAGGAGGCCGTGGGAGCCTCCATCACACTCTCCGCCCTCTCCGCCCTTGTAGTCGAAATGTTGAGCCAGATACTGGTAACGCCCCTTTTAAAACTGCTGGACACCCCCTCAGACATCCTTCCCATGGCAACGCTCTATCTGCGGATTCTGTTTGCGGGGATTCCCATTGTCATGGCCTACAATCTGCTGGCCGCCCTGCTGCGGGCCCTGGGAGACGGCCGTACGCCGCTCTATGCCATGGTGGTAGCCTCGATCCTGAATATAATGCTGGATATCCTTTTTGTGGCGGGCTTTCACACCGGCGTGGGAGGCGCAGCGGCTGCCACGTTGATCGCCCAGGCCGTGGCCGCCCTGTACTGCCTGCGAGTCATCCTGCGGATGGAAGTCCTGCGGATCCGACCCGCCCATCTGCGGCTGCGGCGCCAGCTGGCCTGGCAGCTATTCTCTCTGGGATTTCCCATGGCGGCCCAAAACACCGTCATAGCGGTGGGGGGACTGGTGATACAGTCCATCGTCAACGGCTTCGGCGTCATCTTTATCGCAGGATACACCGCCACCAACAAACTCTACGGGATCCTGGAAATCGCTGCCACCTCCTACGGATATGCCATGGTCACTTATGTGGGACAGAATCTGGGAGCCGGGCTCTGCCGACGCATACGGCAGGGGGTGGGGCATGCCCTGGGCATCGCCCTGGCCACCTCCGTAGGCATCGCCCTGGCCATGCTGTTGACAGGGAGAATGCTGGTGGGCTCCTTTATCACCGGCACCCCCCAGGAGGTGCTGGAGGCCACGGATGTGGCTTACCACTATCTGACCATCATGAGCGTATGCCTGCCCATTCTGTATCTGCTGCACCTCTACCGTTCCTCTCTGCAGGGGATGGGAGACACCGTACTCCCCATGGCCTCCGGCATCGCGGAGTTTGTCATGCGCACCGGGGCCGCTCTCACACTGCCCGGGATCCTGGGGCAGGAGGGTGTCTTCTATGCGGAGGTCCTGGCCTGGCTGGGAGCGGATCTGATTCTGGTCACTGCCTACTATGTACGGATTTATAAGCTGGAGGCATCCCCCAGGTTACAGGAACCACAATAAGCTGCAGGCGATATAGGGTACAAAGGGAACCGGGGTTTTCAGGTTCCCTCTTTTATTGATGTTGTGCCTGAGTGATTGTACGATTCCCAGCAGCACAAACGCCAGCGCCATATGCAGCAGAAATGTGCGGAGATCCCCGCCTCTGCCCGCAAGGTACAGGCTGCAGACCTGAAAGACCATGGCGTCCCCTATGCCATACAATCGTCCAAACAGCAGATACTGCAGCAGCGCGAACAGCACCAGCCCCGCCCCGCTCCCTGCAGGCAGGGGACGGGAGAGACAAAACAGGGCTCCTGCCATAGCCCCGGGCAATTGTAAGAAATCATACACAATACAGGCCCGAAGGTCCGTAAAAACACATACGGTAAGATAGACTGCCAGAACCGAGTACACAAACCATAACATCGGCGGCCCCTGGGGGCAGTTCCGAAAGATAAACCCCGCTCCTGCGCAGCAGCCCGCCGCCAGAATCCCCGCCGTTGTTTTGTCCCCCACGCATTTATATGTATGGTCCAGCAGCGAAATGACTTTCAGCACCCCTATGACCAGCGTCAGCTGCAGACTGAATACCGCCGCCATCCAGGTCACGGACTTCATTCCGGCTCCCGGGACTTCAGCCTGGTCCGAAGTTCCTCCAGCACATTCCCCTTCACAGACAGGGTAGCCAGCCGGGGATGCCGTTCTATATCCGTGTCCTGTTTCCAGGCCCTGACCGTGATCTCCATCACCGCCTCCGGTGTTTTGAGGGGGATCATAAATTCCAGTTTCTCCTCTTTAACATAATCCGGAATCCGATATTCATACCATCGGTTCAGGGAAGGATCCAGCGCCGTCATTTCCTCCGGGAACACCACCTGGACACGATCCACATACCCCATGGCAAGTATGGTCAGAATGCCGCTTTCCCCCGCCTTGAATACGGGATCATGAGGTTCCAGCATCCGTTCCAGTGTCACATGCAGGGAGAGGCCCTGCTGTCGGCTGCTGATCACCGCCTCATTCCCCACATGGTCCAGAGCATGGGCAACCATCGTATAGCTGCCGCAAAACAGAGGATCCTCCCGGGACAATGTGATTCGGATCCTGCCCGTCCCTTCGTCCTCAAATCTCTGGCTGCCGCCATTGTCCTGATTGTATACCTCCACATAAAACGCCGCCAGCCCGCTGCCCCGGTCCGAAGCCGTCAGTTCCAGTTCCATTGTCCCCGGTTCCGCTGTCCCTTCTTCCCAGGCTCCGGCGTTATCAGCCTCTTCCAGTTGTTCCATACCGCTGATCTCAGGAGGACTGGCGTCTGCTTCCAGCCACACACTGCCCGCCAGATCCTGTGTAAAATCGGAATAAATCATTTCCCTGTCGTTCCAAGCCGCCGCCCTGGGGGTAAGGCGTATTCGATGCCCGTCCAGACTCTCCGGCACATACAGTTTTTGTGATATCTCCAGATTCCTGCACCTGTCACTGCGCCGAACCACTGTATAAGACCCGTCCCTCACGCAGGGCTTCCCTTCCGAGATCTTCTGCAGTTGCTGTGTCGGATAGGTATAGCTTCCCGGTGAGACGTCGCTCCTGGCGGGGGCTACAGTCCCCAGCCTTCCCTCCTCACCGTTCTCCGTCAGATCCTGACAATCCACAAACAGATGGGTGACCTGGTAATCATCCCTGGCCGGGCCGCACAGAACGCCGCAAAAGGACAATTCAAAGGGAGCCCCCTCCCCTGCCCTTACATAGTAAAAATCCTCCTCCCGGGCATACCATATGTTTTCCGCCCGGGTCAGCCGTATGGGTTCCGTTCTCACCGGCCATGCCACCACCGTCTGGGCGGAAATAGGGATATGCAGAGTCTCCCCCAGGTTCCCCGCCTTGTCCTGGGCGGCAATATGCAGATATTGCAGGCTTTCTCCCACCATCACAGTCAGGACGGGGCGTTCCCCCGGGTCACCATGATACATGTGAGATTCCTTTACTTTTGTGCCCGCATGGCCGTCCACCGCATAGCGGTAACCCTGAACCTGTGTTTCCAGCAAATTGACCGTGACATTGGAATCACAGATTCTTCGGTCCGATCCCTGGGGAAAAGATTCCACCTTATGATAATACACCGTCCCTGTGTCCCGCGGCCTGGCAAAGGAAACCTGAACCCGGTTCTCCTCCATAGCCGTCAGCCGCACTGTGTCCGCCTCTATCTTCTCCGGCTTTCCCATGTCCCGGGCGGACACACCTTTTAGCAGATTGCTCTCCAGATATCCCAGGGCGGTGGAGACAATCTGCAGGGCTCCGTTTCCCTCCTGGTATCCCGCCTGCTCCACATAACTGCTCCCCGCTTCCGCATTGATAAAACTGGAACCTCCATAGGCGGGCATTGTGTGCAATACCTGCCCGTCTTCCAGACCGCAGACATAATTCTCCTCTCTTCCGCATCCGGCCAGGTATCCTTTGTGAGCAGTACATGCCGGCGGCCTGTTCTCGTCATAGTCTCTGCCGCATTGGTTGCAGATATTTCGATAGTAAGTGGCAGTGTGTCCCGGACAAATATAGCTGCCGCAGCGCACGCAGAAGCATAGGCTGCCGTTCTCTCCCCTGTTGCCATAATAGAAGCTGCTGCCTTTCTTCTCTCTTCGAAAGGATGTGCTGCCACAAGTCACTTCAACCGTATAACAACCGTTGCCCGTAAGTGCGTCCCCCTCATGCAGATGGCGGCAGTTTCCGTCATGATCATGCGTCAGCAGTATGCCGCCGCTGCCGCCCCGATATCCTCCACCGCCGCCTGCCATGCAGCTTTCTCCAACAGGCCCTTCCACATTTTTCCCGGTGGAACCGCCGTCCATGCCTTCCAAGACAGCGGTGGCGCCACCGCCTCCTCCGGCCACCAGGAGCAGCCCCTGTCGGTCCGAGGACAGTTGACTGCTGCCGCCGCCTGTACCGTAAGCCGTGGCATTGCCGCCCCCATGATACCCGTTTTGTCCTCCCAGTTCATAGGATAGCAGTTCCCCCTGGGAAAGGTAAAAGATCCCCTGAACCAGGCCGCCTTTTCCTCCCTGTAGTTCCCCGCAGTTTCCTCCCTGGGCGCCGGTGAGGGTAAGCCGGTAAAAACCTGTATAGGGCACCTGGTAGCTGCCCTGCCTGCCGGTATAGGCCATGCTGCGGGATACCCCGGCGCTGACACCTATATCCGAGGCGGAACTGACCAGATGCCAGGATTCCCCTTCCCTTTGCTGATACAGCTTATAGCTTTTTCCCAGATTGTCTTGCTGACTCCAACTCAGGTTCACCGCCCCCATGCCCTTATTGGCGGTATAATTATCCTTGGATTGAAGCTGCAATTCCACCCATCCCGCATACAGGGTCATATCCCCCCGAGGGGTGAAATTGTCTCCGGCCCCGCCTGCGGGACGGGTACATGCAGCGTCATAATACCAGCCGCCAAAAGACTGCCCGGGCTTTTGAGCCTTTGGCAAAGTGATGCTCTGCATGGTATAAACGGCGGTGACTTTATCTTCCCATCCGTCCTCTCCCAGATAATGGTAAGTGTTGCCCTCCAGCCATCCGCGAAAAGGAAGCGTCATGCTCCACTCCCGGAACAGCTGCCTGCTGGCAATGCTTTCCACAGATCCTCCCCCTCTGGTGTCGAAGGAAACTCTGTATCCCCGGGGTGGAACCAATTCCCCCTCCTCCAGGACATAAGTACTGCCATAATCCCCGGGCCGGACAGTGATTCCCGGTTGGTTCCCATAGCTGCCTCCCCCGGGGTCGATACAGAGCGCTGACCTGGTTCGTACCCACTGGGCATACAGTACCACCTGTCCGCCTTCCTGGTCTGACAGATCATAAATCCTTTCCCCATCGTCATAGTGCTGCCCCGTTCCGTCCGGGCAGGTGTTCCAGCCGGCGAAACGATATCCCGTCCTTTGAAAGCCACATAGGGTCAGGTTGGTCTGGGGCGTGACTTTCCTGCCTTCATACATCTCAGCGTTATGATACATATGCACGCTGGGGAGCATATATCCGCTGCCCCCGTTGCCGTCATAGATTACTTCATACCGATTGGCGGAAACCGCCTTGCAGATATGAGGCCCGATCTCCCGGGCCTGTTCCAGATTTCTGCACCAGGGGCAAAGATAATAATACCCGGTGCCTGTGCGCAGGCTGCGGATTGCCCCGGCGGTGTCCGCACTCATGTACATCATAAAATCCGTGGCATACTCCCCGCAATCCCGGCAATAACTCCTCCAGCCCGAGTAGTAGCTGCGCAGGCATTTTTGCCTTCCGAAATTTACCCCGTGGAAAGATGTGGACTGCCCGTAGGAATTGTGAATGCATTTCCCATAGGGATGCTCCACCTTCCAGTGAGAGACAGGGATGTCTCCCGTTCGGCTCCAATAATATATATGTTCTCCTGCCCCCGCCGCCGGCGGATTCCCCCTCTCCTGCACATGCACGGTGGTCCCGTTCTCATACCATATAGTGGAAGTCTCCCCGCTGTTGGTTGTAAAAGCTCTGCCATCGGGACTGTAGCTGATCTGTACCCCGCTGCCCGCCTGCGCGCCGCAGCAGATCTCCCACAGCAGCAGGCATAATAACAGAAGGGCAATGCATTTTCTAAGCCGCCTCACTCCCATAGCTTTACCACCCGCAGAGAACCTTTATACAATTCACTGTAAAAAAGTCCTGCGTCCCCTTCCTCCAGCAGCACATTGATCCTGGCGGCAGCAGATAGGGTATCCTGGGACGGGATTAGATTTCCGGAGGAGTCAAACGCCTGGTATACTGTCACATCCTCCCAGACCAGATAGGCCTGCCCCAGTTCCTCGTCCACGGTGTATATATGGATGCGGTCTCCGCCCCTCAGGGTACCGCTGGCCAGTTGGTACAAATCCTCCGCCCGGCACCCGGCAATCACGGGACGATCCAGGGCCGCCAGGCGCTCTCTCCCATCCCGGAACATGGTATGGGTGGCCATGCTGCCCGAAGGGATGGTGATGGCCGCCTGATTTCCCTCCAGCATTTGGAGATCCGTCACCGCCCCCTGGGGAATATGGCGCACATCCACCTGCTCCTGCCGAAACAGGCGGCCGATGTTATCCGCTGTCAATTCCGTCCCCTTTTCCAGGGTCTCTGCCAGAACCCAGCAATCCGCTTTTTCATAGGCGCTGAGAATATTTTTCTCCAGGTTGATCAGTACCGCATAAGTCACCAGTGCCGCCGCAAAGGCGGCCAATACCAGTCCCGGCAATATTCTTTTACCGCCGCTTCCCTCCCTGTGTCCCCTTTCCAATTCTTTTTGTTTTTCTCTATTCATCCCATTCACACCTCACTATATCCACGCTTTTCTCCTTTTCCCCGTCCATGAAGCGGCCCATAAAGCCCATGACCTGGAACCCCACCCGGCTGTATATGGTGGTATGCTCCACCAGGATTCCCTCCGGCGTCCGAACCTGGCCCAGCGGAGCCTTCTCCTGCGCCAGACAGTTCCCTTCCCCATCGTAGACGGTGGCATGCACTTCCTGATCCGATACATTATAGACAATATATTCCCTGAGCCGCACTCTTCCCGACAGCAGTTCCTCCCTGGCGCTGAAGCCCTCCCGGTCAAGAGCCAGGTTATATTGCAGCGCATCCCGGTAGATTCGGAACGCGTTCCGGGTATCCTCAATCCGAAGGTTGCGGCTTCTGCCGTATTCCTCCACGTCAATCACTGCGGACGCCAGGCCGGACGCCGCCAAAGCATCCTCCACACAGGCACTGGCGATCATACAGGCATAGATCCTGAACTGAAACAGCGCCGCCATAAGCACCATCAGAAAGAAGAACATGGCCGCCACCACATCCACCTGTGCGCGGCTGGCAGACAGCCCTTTCCTGCCGGGTTTCCCAAAGCTAATGTTTGGCGGTGGACATGCGCGTCTCCTCCACGGGCACTTCCCGGGCCGTAAAAATCGAACGAAACAAATCATGTTCCCCTCCCCAAATCCTTCCCTGCAGATTCCCCCGAATGCGCAGAATCACGGAATCCCCATATTCTACAGGGTTCATGGTACTCCCGGTGAGATCAATCCCCCCCAGTCCGATGGCCTGCAATTCCTCCAGCATCTGATTCCTGTCTCCTTCCGTCAGGCATCCCACGGTCTCCATCTTCAGGATATAGCATCTGGCAACCTGGCTTATCTGTCCTTTTTTCAGCAGCAACTCGCTGCAGTAAAAATACGCTGTCACCACAATGGACATGGCCAGAATACAAATGCACACCGGCAGGAAATCCAGCACGGACCCTTCCCGCTTCCCTCTCATGACCGCCTCCTAACCCAGGATCCCGGTGGCCTTGGCCGTCAGGGCATCCACAATCGTGTTGAGAAACACTTCCAGTTTATCTTTCATCACCACGCAGAGCAGCAGGGCGATGATACAGAGTCCCACCGTCACCAGCAGTCCGTCAATACCGCTGCTCTTGCCCGCCAGAGCAAGCCACAGCCGCCCCTGCCGGGAGGGCCCGGTGGTCCCGGTCTCTCCTCTTTTCTCACAATTATTAAGATTTCTGTTTTCGTTCAGACGATCTTTTTTCTTCATTTTTTATCTCCTTCATAAATAATTCCGCTTCTCTCCCGCTGCGCAAGGCCGGAAATTCTCATGCATTGCCCGGTTTTCCCGGTGGGAACCACACACCCGGGCACAGCGCTTTCCGGGAGAAAGCGGGTTGACGATTTTCAGTTCCAGAACCCGCTGTTCAGGAACATGTGCTCCACACAGGCATACAAAACCACTGCGATGATGGCGGCAAAGATACCCAGTTGGTAAAATGTGATGCTCCGGTCCAGCTTTTCCTTTCTGCGGCCCTGCAGCGTCAGTTCCATATCCTTGATCTGGTCCGCTATGTCTCCCAGCAGTTCTACCGCCTGCCCCGACTCCATGGCCTGCAGAATGGTGATGCACAGGGCATCGATATAGCGGTTGTCGAATTGTCCCTGGAAACGCTCCAGGGCCTGATCCAGATCCGCTTTCATCACAATGTCGCCGGACAGAGTCTGCAGCCCGTCCCGCAGGCGGACCTGCTTCACACTGCCATACACCTCCGCCAGAGCGTCCGTGACAAAGACTCCCGCCCGAATCTGAGTAGCCAGCGCATTGTAGACCAGATTCAGTTCCGCCAGCATGGCCTCATTGTCCCGGCGGTTCATGCGCTCCAGCAGCAGGCCCGGCAGACAGGCCGCCGGTACGGCTGCCGCAAGCCCTGCCGGCAGCCCCCAGCCCAGACCGATCAGAAAGCCTGCCCCTGCCATGACCGCAATCAAGGTCAGATAGCTGACGGGATTAATCCATTTTCCATAGTGGTATGCCGCGCCTTTCGCCCGCAGATATTCCTCCCACTTCCCATAATCCCAGAATCTGCCCTTTCTGCGGCGGGCATGCATGCAAAACATGTCATAAGCGCGCAGCACCACCTCCCCCGCCTGCTTCCCGGACATGAAGCACAGCCACTCCGCGCCGATCAGCAATGCCGCCGTAAGCTGTATCCCCCGAAGCATCCTGTGTATTGTAATATAGTCCATATCTCTCCTTACCTCTCTCCGGCCTGTTGATTCGGCAGCCCCTGCCTATTGGTTTAACAGCCGCACCTGTCTGTAAAACAAAAGCAGTATCCCGCCGATCACCGCCAGGCAGCCGATTCCCGGCGGAGTGTGAAACATGATCTCCGACAGCGGGATGCCCACCAGGGCTTCCATGGCTTTCAGAATCACCGCCGTCATGGCTCCCAGAATCAGAATATTGATCCAGGCTTCCCTGATCAGGGATTTCCGCTCCTGCCGCATCCGGGCGTATTCCCGGAGGGACCGCCTGCTCTGGGACACCAGCACTTTCAGATCCGCCGAGTACCGCAGGCTCACCTCCAGGTTCCTCACCAGTTCCCGGAACTTGGGGTGCTCCAGCTTCTCTGCCATGGCCAGCAGAGCAATGCCGGTGTCGCCGGAGGTCTGAGCCTCATAATAACAGGCGTCCAGCACTCCCCGAAGGGGTTCGCCCACATAGGGGCTGACCTGCCCCAGCACCGCCGTGATCTCCCCGGAAGTAATGCTGTAATTGCCCAGAAAGTCCAGGAATTTCATCAGATTCTCATCCGTGGCATTGTAATTGCGGCTCATGCGCCGGTTCAGGGCCGCATGGACCAGCAGCCACAGGCCTCCCGCCGCCAGAAGGGCCCTGTGCCAGGCAGCCCCCAGAAGCAGCGCCAGAAAGTATGCCGCCACGCCCCCCGTCAGATTGCCCAATATCCAAAGTTCCGGCGTCAGAAAAGGGAATCGTCCGGTGACGCCACTGTACAGCAGCCGCTGTTCCATACGCTGCCAGAAGGTTCTCTTTCCCCGAAAGAGCTGCAGGCTGCGCCGGTTGTCCTGCACCCTTTTTGCCGCGGCGGCTTCCAGGGAACCATAGGCCCTGCGCCACAGCCGGCCCGGAATACGCTCCCTTCTGCTCCACAGAAACAGGGCCCCAAACCCGGCTCCCAACTCCGCCAGCAGCAATATCTTAATACAATCGCTCATAGTCCATCTCCCTGGTCTCCCGGTTCCATCCCCGGCTGGCAAATACCTGCTTTACCCTGTATTTCTCCATAAAAACCACCGTTGTAAAGCATTCCATCATTTTCATCAATTCCTCTCTGGTATAGCGGCTGCCATACATGGCGTAATCCACCAGCTTGTCCACAGCCCTGTCCGCGGAAGGCGCATGCAGGGTGGCCGCGCAGAACTGACCGGTATAGGCCGCATTCAGCAGATACAGTGCTTCCTCCCCCTTCACTTCACCCACAATGAAAAAATCCACATCCATGGTCAGTCCCGCTATGCTGATGTTCTTCAGGTCATAACTGACCTGGCTCTCCCCGCTGCCCGGCAGGGAATGCAGGAACATCATGTCCGGATGACGCTTGGTGGTCAGTTCGTCCGCCTGCTGGGTCACCAGGATGGCCACATCATCGGGCAGTGTCTCCTTCAGCGCGTTCAGCAGAGTGGTCTTGCCGGAAGAGTTGCCGCCGCAGATCAAAGTGGAACCGGCCCGGAAACGGCAGATCAGCAGTTCCGCCAGTTCCCGGTCCAACATCCCCCGGCGTATCAGTTCCTCCATCTCCGGAAAGTCCCTGGGCACCTTGCGGATACACAAATAGGGTTCACTGTAAGTGTTGACCAGGGGCATGGAAACCGTAAAGCGCAGAATAAAATCGGGATGGCTGTCCGAGTCGGTAAAACGCTGAATGGCATTGAGATTAGAGATATTGACCTGGTTTTTGGTGGCCACATAGTCCACGAACTGCCGGTATTCCTTCTCCGACAGGAAGCGAATCCCGGCATCCATGCGCCGGCCCTGCCTTTTGACCCGGATATTGTGGTGGCTGATAATCCGGATGTCGGAGACTTCTCTGTCGTCGATCAGAGGGGATATCCGGGAATAGCCGAAAAGATACTGTTCAAACAGGTCCGTCAGATCCCCGGCCTGCTCCGGGCTCACTCCATAGGTAAGCCGGGCGTACTGTGCCGCCTCCTCCAGAAAGTTCTCTCTGCTGATCAGCCCCTTTTTCATCTGAATCAGGGAGGGCTGCTTCCTGGCGGAATAATCGTCCACCAGCCTGCCCAGCAGTTCCGTCAGGTCCGCCTCCGGAACGCCTGCCGAATCCGCTAATTCATTTTGTTCTGTCATGTAAAAAAATCCGTCACCTTACCTTTCTCTTTCATGTGATGTCCTTTTCTTCTGCCTGTGCAAAAAGAAAGCGCCTGCGCTTTCACACATTCGTCAATGCATGAAAACACTCCTGGTTATTGCAATTTGTTTCTTTCGGTCTGGGTAATATCCGATATTGGAGATTCTCCTGAAAATTGATTGCCCGGGGAAGAAAAGACCTTCCGCCCCGTCCTATATAGGGTATTTCATAAGATACTCTTTTTTCTAAATTTTGTCAATAGGAATCACAAATTTTTTTTTATAATTTTATGAAAATGTGAGACTTGAAAAACGATATTTAACATGTTAAAATCATGTGAGCAAATATAATACAGCCATGTCCCATAAGTACAAAGGGACAATTATAGCTTTAAAAAATATATCCCGGAGGAGAAACCTATGAAATTTTTGGCAAACCGTAAACTTGCGTCACGTATTGGCATTATAACCACAGTCATCACTTTCGCGGGGATGCTGCTGCTCTGGGTCATTGTATCCGGCCGCATCGCTTCCATGGTTGAAAGCAATATTACCAATCAGATGGTGGACGCCGTGGAGTCCAGAGCGTCTATCATCAATGACTATGTGGCTTCCGCCGAGGAGTATATAACGGCCTTCGCGCTGGGCAGCGAAGTCAGGGATCTGCTTGCCGACCCGGAAGATCCCGCGCTGCTGAAAAGGGGACAGCAGTATACGGAAGACTTTGCCGCTGCCAAAGGCGGATTTGAGGGCTTATACATAGGCACAACTTCTACCCATGTTCTGACACATACCTCCCATGACGCCATCGGCATCACCACCCGCACCGGCGATTCGCTCCAGGTTTTCCGTGATACCATACTGGCCCAGCCGCAGCTCACCAATCTGGGAATCATGAAATCCCCCGGTACCGGCAGCATGATTCTCTCCATGTACTATCCCATATTTGACGGCCAGACATGCATCGGTTATGTGGGGGCCGGCGTATATGCCAGCCGGTTGATGGATGTGCTGCTGGATCTGGACATTGAGGGCCTGCCCCACTGCGAATATGTGTTTCTGAATGTGGAAACCGGCACATATCTGTACCATGAGGACGAGGCCATGCTGAACACCGAGACCACGGACAGCGGCTATCTGGAAATCCTCCGGCGCATCAAAGCGGACGGCGATACCCAGGCCGGCGCCTATTCCTATCAGGATGAAAACGGCGTGGAACAGCTGGTGGTCTACAAGTATCTGGAAGAGAGAAATTGGGTATTCATGGTCCGCGACAATGCGGCGGAAGTCTATGGGGAAGTGGGAGACGCCCGTCTTACTGTAGGACTCCTCTGTGCCGCCGTGACCGTGCTGATCGTGCTTATGACTCTGCTGATCCTGCACCGGGAAGGCAGGGAACTTATGATTGTGGAACGGGCCATCGGACGGCTGGGGAATCTGGAATTATCCGCTGACCGGGATCTGGAGCGGTTTTACGGCAGAAAAGATGAAATCGGCATGATCGCCCAGACCATCCATCATGTGTGCGACTGCCTCCGAAAGACAATTGAGGACATCGGACGAATTCTGGGTGAGATGGCGGACGGCAATGTGGCCGTGGACGTTACAAAGAACCAGGCATATTATATGGGGGATTTTAAAGTACTGGCAGAAAGTCTGAAGAGCATCCGCACCAATCTCACCAATGTGATGCGGGACATCGCCCTGATCGCCAGCCAGGTAAACAGCAGCGCCAACCAGGTATCCGCAGGAGCCCAGGCCCTGTCCCAGGGGACGGCGCAGCAAAAATTGTCCGTCAACGGACTTGTATCCAATATAACGGATATCACGGCACAGATCCAGAGCAGTACGGTCCGCTGCAGTAACGCCAGCGATCTGGTTGCCAGGGCCACGGATTATGCTGCCGAAGCGGATACCAAGATGGAGCAGCTGACCATCGCCACCCGGAATATGGACCAATCCTCAACCCAGATCGGAAGCATCATCAATACCATCGAAGATATTGCGTTCCAGACAAATATTCTCGCCCTGAACGCTTCCGTGGAAGCCGCCCGGGCCGGAGCCGCCGGAAAGGGCTTCTCGGTGGTGTCGGAAGAAGTCAGGAATCTGGCGGCCAAATCCTCCGAAGCCGCAAATAATACCAGCGTCCTGATCAACCGTTCCATACAGGACGCCAAAACAGGCACGGAATCCACAAAACATGCCATCTCTACGATGCAGTCCATCAATGAATGCATCCAGTCCATCAAGACGCTGATGGATGAAATCGCGCTTACCAGCGTGCAACAGTCAGAGAAGATCGTCTCTGTGGAGGGACAAATCAAAGAAGTTTCCAGGGTGGTACAGGCAAACTCCGACGCCGCCGAGAGGAGCGCCCAGGTCTCCAACGAGTTATCCACCCAGGCGAGAACGCTGAATCAGCTGATCAGTCAGTTCCGTATCCAGTAGGCTCCTGGATTTCCCGGCTCACTGCAATGCCACAAAGTCCTGCCAGGGCATGGGCCTGTAGAACAGATATCCCTGAGCCTTCCTGCAGCCGCATTCCAGCAGAAATTCCTTCTGCTCCTCTGTTTCCACCCCCTCCGCAATGATACTGGTCTCCAATTCCTGGAGCATGCGGATGGTGTGGCGGGTCACAATACGGCTCTTCCTGTTGACCTCCAGATCTCTGATAAAAGTCTGATCCACCTTGATCTCATCCATGGACTGATTTTTCAGCATATTCATACTGGAATACCCTGTACCGAAATCGTCCATGGAAGTCGTAAATCCCCTGCTCTGCAAAGTCTCCAGCTGTCGGTACATTCCCTGCTCATCCCACAGAAAGGCGCTTTCCGTCAGTTCCAGCGGCACATAGGCGGGGGCCACATGATATTCCTGGCTGAGCCTGCACAGGGTATCGCAGAATCCCTTATCAAAAGCATGCACCCGGGACACATTCACCGAGACAGGCACCGGCTCCCGTCCCTCCTCCAGCAGCTTGCTCTGCATCTGAAACACCTGCTCCCACATATAGATATCCAGATCGATCACCAGACCGTTCTTCTCCAGCACCGGCAGGAACTCGTCCGGAGGAATCACGCCGTGGTCCGGATCCACCCATCTGACCAGGGCCTCTCCGCCGATGATCTGGCCTGTGGCCATATCCACTTTGGGCTGTATGTACAGGGCGAACTCCCCGTTTTTCAAGGCCGCCACTATGTTGTTCTCTATCTGCTTCTCCAGCATCTGCTGTCTGCGCATCTTCTCGTCAAAGAAAGCATAACTGGCATAAAATTTTCCCTTGATGGTATTCAGCGCCGTGGTGGCGCAGTCCTTGAGATAGCTGACGGCAGGAGAATCGCCCTGGGCCGTGGCAATGCCGAAAGCAGGCAGCACTTTACAGTCAATGGGGAACTCGTCCACTGCCTTCTTGACCTGCATCACCATATCCACCAGTTCCTGCTCCTCCCGGTAGGTGGTCAGCAGCACAAACACATCCGCCCTGGCATGGGAGGCAATGGTCAATGGCCGCTCCTCCAGCTTCCGAAAAGCCTCCGCGATGGCCGCCAGCAGCCGGTCTCCCACAGTCCTGCCGCAGAACTCGTTCACCGCCTTGAACTGGGCGATATCCATGGCGATCACCGCATACTGTTCCCCGGGATGCTCCCGTATGATTTCTCCGCCCATGTAGAAAAAAGAGCGTAGATTCTGAAGCCGGGTCAGTGGATTCCTGTTTTGTTCCACATTGTCCTCCGCCATCTTCCGCAGGGAATATAAATACAGTTCCTGTTTTCCCTCTTCCGTTTTCTGCTTGGAAACATCTATCACATCCATCTGTTGAGTTTTGTTTTCCATAACGACCTTCTCATAAATACCGCCGAAGCAGTAACTCCCGGGGTATTATCTGTTTTAAAATGCGGATTATCTGCCATACATTGTTTCTAATTCACATTATAACTTAAATTTTTCAGAAAATCCATGTCTATTTAGGGTATTTTCTCATATTTTCAATATGTCCATTTTACGGTTGTAATTTCCTGCGGAACAAGGTATACTGATATTATATATCGTGCGAAATACATTTTTGACATAGATTGTGACAGGAGGGATATGGATATGTTTATTCTGTTGGCAGGCGGGTTATTGGTGATCATTGTAGCGGTTATCGTGGCCGTGGTATCTTCCGTAGCCTCCGCAGTGGCCGCCGAATCGGACACCACGGAGTAGAAGCACGGAGGCCGGACGCCGTGAGACGCCCGGGATACGGATGCCGCACATCCCCACAAAAGGGCTGCCTTGCCGACTGACCCCATCAGTTGGCAGGCAGTCCTTTTTCCTCCCCGTTTTTCCCCGTGGTAATCTTCTTGATCCACTTCCCGCCTCTGAGCCGGAACACGCACCACACCGTCTTGGCGATCTGGTCCGCCTTCAGGCAGGTATAGATCCAGAATGCCGGAAGCCCCAACTCAAACCCGGCCAAAAGCCCCAGAGGGATGGACAGCAGCCACAGGAAAATATTATCCGCCAGCATCAGCATCCTGGTGTCTCCGCCTCCTCGCAGCACCCCTTTGGTCATGATGCTGTTGGTGGACTGGAAAATCATGATAAAACCGATGGCGTCCATGAGTTGCCGGGCCACCTCCGTGGTCTCCCGGGACATGCTGTAGGCCCGGATCACGGGACCGCTGATGAGCCGGATCACCAGTGCGGCAAACAACCCCAGGCCCAGTCCCATCCCCAGGAAAGTATAACCCTGGCTGAGAGCCTTATCCCGCTCTCCCTCCCCCAGGGTCTGCCCGGTGACAATGGCTCCCGCCTGGGCCACCCCCTGGGCCAGCACATTGCTCATCTGCTGGGTCACGCTGGTGACGGCGTTGGCCGCCACAAAGGCCATGCTCAGATGTCCTACCACCATGGCCACCGTATTGTTCCCAATGGCCAGAATGCCGTCGCTGACCAGCACCGGAATGCTGATCCTTATATATTCTCCCACCAGATCTCCGGTTTTCATAAACAGATGCCGGAGGCGGAAGCCGATGCCCCGGTCAAAGAAAAACAGGTATCCGCAGATCACTCCCGCCTCGAACACTCTGGCAATCAGCGTCCCCAAAGCCGCCCCAGCGATCCCCATCCGGGGCATCCCCAGCCTGCCGAAGATCAGACCGTAATTGGCCACCAGATTCACAAAGAACGCCCCGATGGATACATACAGCGGCATTCTCACCTGCCCCACGCTGCGCAGCACAATGGTACAGACCAGGGACAATCCCAAAAAGAAATAAGTGGCAATGGAATACTTGAAATAAATAACTCCCAGGGAGATAATGGATTCCTCCGGGGTATACATCCCCATGACGGCGGCCGGCATGACCGCCGTGACGACGGCAAACAGCAATGCCAGACCCAGCGTCAGGCGCACCATAATACACACGGTCTTTTTCAATGCCTCCGCCGCCTTCTGCGGCTCATTCTCCCGCATCCCCCAGTATCTGGACACCAGCACCGAAGCCCCCATGCCCAGCCCCATGCAGAAAATATGATAGATGGTGATAAATTGGTTGGCCAGGGAGGCCGCCGACAGGGCCTCCTCCGACAATCTGCCCACCATAATGGTATCCAGCATGTTGACGCCTATGGTAATCAGACTCTGCAGCGCGATGGGCAGCGCCAGCGCCAACACCCTGAGATAAAATTTCCTGTCTTCCGAAAAGAGTTTTTTTATAATTTTGATCACTTTCCCATCCTTTTTGCGTTATGCCGCCTTATCCCGCTCTCAGCCCTCTTCCAGCATCCTGCCGATGCCATGGGTCAGCAGCTGGATAAAATCGGATTCCTCATTGACCTTCGCCGCCGGTCCTTCCCCCGTGAAAACCATCTCCGCACGGTGTTCCGGGGTGTAAGCCTCCCAGAGGGGCATATCCCGGCCATCCGCGTCCGGTCCGTTGGGATCCCCTGTGGCGATAAAGTTGGCCCAGTAATTGCACATCTGCCTGGCCAGATCATAATGCCTGCCCACAAAAGGCCGCCAGCATTTTGCCAAAGTCTCAAAAAAGAACCACAGATCAACGGAGTGAAAAGTACCCGGATTATCCCAGCCCGGAATATCCGACCGGAAACTGTACAGATAATTTTTCCTTGGACGGCTTCCTTGGGCATTGGCCAGAAACTCGCTTCTCACGGTACAGCCGATACCGCTCACCGGCGCAAACCCCGTCTGTGTCCTGATATGGGCCTCGGGACAGGTCAGAAAACGGTCCGCATCCTGTCCAAATATCCTCCGGGCCTCTCTCTCCAGTTCCTCTTCGTCTGCCGCAGGAATCTCATTGATGAATTCGTCCCCGGTATTTCCCGCCATCACGGAGACATCCACGCATTCTCCCGCAGCATACAGCACCAGAGGATCCCCCACGCAGAAACGTCCGTCCAGAACGGTGAACATGCCGGGATGGGATCGGGTGTAGGCATCGTAACGGTCCCGGATCAGGCCCGCATCCAGCGCCCTGGCCTCTTCCAGAGTCTTTACGCCCAAAAAGTCAAAAAACGCCTCCCCGTTTTTCTCCGCTTCCGATAACTTTTCAGGCTCCCCGATACCGCCTTTGCAGTAAGGACTGCGGATCATGGCGCTCATAATTACCGCCCTGTGGAACAGGCCCCGGTTGTCTTTGCACGCCATCTGGGACAGAACGCTGCCGCCGCCTGCGGACTGCCCCGCAATAGTGACGTTTTCAGGATCTCCCCCAAAGGCTCCGATATTGCGCGCCACCCAGCGAAGGCCCGCCTGCTGGTCCAGGCTGCCGAAATTGGACGGAGCCTCCGGCTGTTCCCGGGTGAGTTGGGGATGGGCCAGGAAGCCGAACACATTCACTCTGTAATTCACGGACACCACCACAATGCCCCTCCGGGCCAGCCGCTCCCCGTCAAATTCCATCTCCGCGGGATAGCCGCACTGCAGCCCGCCCCCGAAGAACCACACCAGCACCGGCCGCTTCTCCCCGGGATCCCCGGCTCCGGTCCACACATTCAGATACAGGCAGTCCTCACCCATGGAGATCTCCGGGTCCACATGCCATTCCCGGCAGTAGATATCCGTCCCCAGTCCCGGCACGTTCTGCATGGAAATGGGCGCGAACCTGTATGCCTCCAGTACGCCCTCCCAGTCCCGGACGGGCTGGGGAGCCCGCCATCTGTTTTCCCCTACGGGGGGCGCGGCAAAGGGAATTCCCTTGAAGGCCGTGATCCTGGGGTCCGCCGCCTCAATCCCCCTCACCAGTCCGTTTTCTGTCTTTGCTGTTCTGATCATAATATCCCTCCGTTACTCCTTGCCGGCAGGCAGCTTTTTCATAATAATAACGTTCCAGGACAGGGGTTTCACATGGGTCTTTAACAATCCCTTCTCAAAATTCCCGCCCTGATGGGCTTGGGGCCTGATGCGGTCCGGTTCCTCATAGGTGTTCCTGCATTCCGGATCATCACAGTAAATCTCCTGGTGTTCCTGGAAAGTGTATCCCTCAAAACCGCTCACATCCAGAGTCAGAGGATATTCCGTCTCCTGGCTGCGGTTGATGACAAACACCGTCAGCCGCTCCTTCTCCCGGTCCCAGGCCGATGCCGCGTCTATGTAGTTGAGTCCCTCCTTGCCGGTATACTGAGAGGTATCGTCTATGGCATATCCGGGCAGGTCAAAGGTCTCACAGACCACCGCCGTCCGCATGGAAATGCCCCGGGCGTACTCCATCATCTGAACAAAGGCATAGTGGGACGCGGATTTCCACACATGTTCCCGGTCGGCGCAGCAGAGCGCCCTGAGCCCCCCTGTCATGCAGCCGATCTTTACCCTGTCCGCATGACGCAAAAACGCAAGCTGAATGGATACCATGGACAGCATCTGCAGCATGTCCCCTCCCTGCCGGAAGCGCTCCGTCATATTGTCCGGATCATGCAGCACATATTTTTTGTCGGGATCAAATCTGTAGTGGGCCTCGATCATGTTGTGATAGCCATAGCCCGGATGCAGCGGGCTGTTGGGCCGGATCATGGCGCCGTACTCGTCGATGGAGAGCATCAGCTTCTTGGGAGAGCGGCATTTGGCCGCAACCAGATCGCAGAGCGCCACCTCCGTGTTGATAAAATCCTCATAGTACGCTGCCCCGCCCAGCAGTGCTTTGATATCTCCAGGAGGCGCGCTGTGGTAATGGTGCATGGAAAGATAGTCCACGGAGTCAAAGCACTCCTGCAATACCGTCTCCTCCCACTGGGGATAGTGGTCCATAAAAGGAGCTGAAGAGGCGCAGACCGCCGTCTCGATTCTGCCGTCAATCCATTTAATGGCCTTGGATACCTCATTGGCCCGCACCCCGTAGCCTCTGGGATCCTTATCCCAGGAGCCAATCTGCCAGGGGCCGTCCATTTCATTGCCCAGATACCAGTTTTTTACATCATAAGGTTTCTCATGTCCGTTCTTCCGGCGCAGATCGGACCACCAGGTCCCGCCCTCATGATTGGTGTATTCCACCAGATCCATGGCGTCCCGCATGTCCCCGGTGCCCAGATTAATGGTATACAGAGGTTCCGCCTCCACTTTTTCCGCCCATTGCAGATACTCGTCATGCCCCACTTCATTGGTGATATATTGATGCCATGCGGGGTCAAGTCTGACCTTGCGCTGGTCCCTGGGGCCTATGGAATCTTTCCAGTTCCACGCCGACACAAAGTTCCCTCCCGGCAGCCGCACCGCCGGCATGTCCGTGGCCCGCAGGGCCTCTATAAAATCCTGCCGGAACCCCTGCCCGTCCGCCGTGGGATGCTTGGGGTTAAACATGGTGCCGTTTACCATGGTGCCGATGGGCTCCAGAAAGGTGCTGAATAACCTTGGGGATATCTCCCCCAGTTCGTAGGATGGGTGTATCGTAATCTTCGCCTGTTCCGCCATCTCTGCCTCCTATTTTAGTTCCGCATATTCCCTTCAGTCACACATACCCATGATCCATATTCGAACGCCTCAGCGTCCGCATATGGATCAGTGTGCCTTACGGGAACATGCTGTTTTAAACAAAAAGTTTTCTCAGGAACGCGTCCGCGCAATGTCTCCAGAAGGTCCAGTCGTGGTAGCCGTAACCCTCGAAAGGTACAATGGGGACACCTGCTGCCAGCACGGTTTCTTCGCTCTCCTTTGTGCCCTGGTAGCCCCCCTCCTGGGTGCCGCAGGCCACGAACAGCAGGCGAAACCTTTCTTCAAATTCCCTGGGATCCAACAGGACGCCGCTATAGTCCACTTCCTCATTGCGGATTGTCAGTCCGCCGGAGAAAATGCCGGCCCAGGCGAACAGTTCGGGATGGGCAAATACACATCTCTGGGTCTGCATCCCTCCCATGGACAGTCCGGCCATGGCTCTGTGCAGCCTGTCGGGAATGGTTCTGTAGGCCCCATCAATAAAGGCCACACCGCTTTCGGCCATCTCTTCCGCAAAAGCCCCCATGGCCGGATGATAATCCCCGCTCTCCGGGAAACTGTAGCCCGTGTTCATGACAATGAGCATCTCCTGCATCTGGCCCGCCGCCGTGAGATTATCTGCCAGATTGGCCAGCTTGCCCTGCCAGATCCACCCCGTCTCGTTCTCACCGCCGCCATGCTGCAGATAGAGCACCGGATATCTGCGCTCCGGCTCCCGGTCGTAGGATGCCGGCGTGTAGACATAGCACAGCTTGGTGCGCCCTGTCTCCGCCGATTTATAGTAGTTCAGACGCACGGCCCCATGGGGAACCTGCCTGAGCCTGTACGTCTCAAAATCCTCCTCCGGCATTTCCAGATAATTGATGGCCCGAAAGCCGCCGTAGCCCACCGGGGCATTGCCGTCCAGTACATCCACCCCGTTGACCCTGATGCCGTAATAGTGGAAGCCTTTCTCTATGCCCGTCACTTCACAGGTCCACCAGCCGTCGGAAGCCTGGCCCATGGCAAAACCGCCCATGCCCCAGATGTCTACCTCCACCGTTTCCGCGCCGTCGGCCCGCAGCCAGAACCGGGCCCTGCCCTCAGCCGCATTCAGCACCTGTGCCCCGCAATGCTCGTCCCGGTACTTTCCGGCGGGCCTGCCCTTTTCGTCCACGGCCAGGATCAGCCCCTTGTAGATGGGATCGAACATCAGCATATGCTCCGCGTAAGTCTGAAGATCCAGCTGCTCCTCAGGCAGTGCCGGCTCCTCATATGTAAAGGACTCCTCCTGCCCCTCCGATGCCTCTCCCCGGAAAATCAGTTCCGCAAAGTCCCTTAAGCTGGCCCTCCACACATGCCATTCATGATGGCCCGGATAGTTTCTCTGCCCTCCGGCCACTCCCAGCTTTGCAAGCCGATCCGTGTAGACCCTCTGTTTTTCGTCAAGGCCGGTCTCCCCTTCTCCGGCGGTCATAAGAACCGTCTCCATGGGATATTCCCCCTGCCGTTCCAGAATCTGTTCCATCTCCTGATCTCTCAGCCCGGAGAACACCCCCAGATGGGCAAACAGTTCCTGGAACCTGGCCACGATCCGGGTGGCCTGGGCCGACCCCAGAGAGAGTCCCGCCATGGCCCGGCTGCTCCTGCCCTTGGCAGCCCGGAAATGACTCTCTATATAGGGAATAACGCTCTCCTTTATCTCCCGTCCGAAATCCCCGGGGAAGAACACGGGATCTTCATCCTTTAAAAATGCGTAGCCGCAGCACATCACCACCAGCATTTCCCGGCATTTTCCTTCCGCGATCAGATTGTCCAGGATAAAGTTCAGCTTTCCGTTCCAGATCCATCCCGTCTCATCCTCCCCCACACCATGCTGCACATAGAGTACCGGATACTTTTTTTCCGGCTGCGTCTCGTAAGAGGGCGGTGTATACACATAGCATTTCTTCACATGATTGTTGACGCAGGAGACATAGCTTCGGATCTGCACGCCCCCGTGGGGCACGTCTTTCAAAAACCAGAAATCCTCTCCTTCCCTGGGTACCTCAAAAAAATTGGTGGCGCCAAAACAGCCATAGGCCACCGGGGCCGCCGGATTGGTCACCTGCACCCCGTCCACATACCAGAAGTGATAATGAAAGCCCGGGGCGATTCCCGATACGGTCCTGGAAAAGCAGCCGTCCTCCCCTCTGTCCAAGGCAATACGCTCCCTGCCCATACTGCCTCCCACTCCGGCCACCTCCACGGTCCGGGCCGAGGGAGCGTACATGGAAAAGGTCACGTCCCCGTTTTCCTCCAGACGCGCCCCCCAGATATCGTCCCGATACTTCAGGCTGCGCTTCCCGTTTTCCTCCTCCACATAGACCCTGCTGTATATGGGGTCAAAAAAAAGCGGATGCATTGTCAGTGCCTGATTCCTCTTTGTCTGCATATCTTTCCTCCTCTATTTATAGTTCAGCGCCATTTACTGTTTTCCGCTGCTTTCCCGAATAAAATAAAGCGGCGCAAGTTCTCTCCTGATGGGGATATCCATCTGCCGGTATCCTGCCAGCAGAACAATGTCCAGAGCCGTCTCCGCCATCTCATAGGATGGTACATCCACTGATGAGAGAGGAGGCTTGTTGTATTTCAGAATCCCCGAGTCCTCAAAGAAGATCAGACGGATAT
Source organism: Lachnospiraceae bacterium (assembly GCA_011959105.1). Lineage (GTDB taxonomy): Bacteria > Bacillota > Clostridia > Lachnospirales > Lachnospiraceae > Acetatifactor. Next base: position 46,452 of record BLLU01000090.1, read on the forward strand.
CCTCCGGAATCCTCAGCCCCTTGTCGTGAATGCAGTCCAGGATCCCTCCTGCCAGTCGGCAGTCTGCCACCAGCCATGCCGATGGCAGTTCCACATTGGCCAGCACTTTTTCCGCAGCCCCGTATCCGTTTTCGTAACTGCTGCACGCCAGATATGCGTTCCAGTCCTCTTTCACCCGGATTCCCCGGTCCCGGCAGCCGTAGACATAACCCGCTTCCATCTTCCTCTCGGAACGATTGTTGTTGTCAAAACCGATAAACGCCGCCGTCTTGACCTCCGGGGCCGCCATATATGCGATGCACTGCTCCCCGGTGCGGTAAGTATCCATCATAATACAGTGGAACCTGGCACTCTCCCGCTCGATGAGTATGATGGGGACAGAATACTCCCCCTTTTCCAGTTCCTGCTGGTCCGCCGTGGACAAACCGCTGATGATGGCCCCGCTGATCCGATTGCCGGAGAGCATATCTGCATGGGCCATCAACTCACCCGGCTTATAGGGCTGTATCACCATCTCCACCTTACACTTTTTCCGCTCCGCCGCCTCATACAGCCCCCGGATGAATCTGCCGATGCGGGAGTTCAGGCTGTCCATCCTCCAGAACACCGCAATCACATAGGGAACTTCCTCCTCGGCATGGCGCAGCCGCCTGGCGTAGATATTGGGACGGTAATTCATCTCCCGCGCCATATCCTGCACCCTTTTCTGTGTCTCCTTGGATATCCGGATACTGTCTCCTCTCCCCCCAAGGACCACTGAGACAGTACTCTGGGATACACCCAGCCTCTCTGCAATCTCCCTGATCTGCGCTCCCGCAGTCCTTTTTTCCTCCATACCCACGGCCCATCCCTTCTGTCCGATTCTTCCACTGATCCCAGTGTATACTTATTGTCGGCACTCTGTCAATATCACAGAAACCCTTTTACGAACTGCGGACGCATCGTAGGTCTTGATGGAGATTCGTTTTCCCCGGGCTTTTTACTCCGTAACTTCCAGGCTGCCGTCCGGGTTACGCCTGAACCGGCGCACATATTCCCACCCCAGCCGGGCGTCCATCTGGGCTATATCATGTCCCTTATGATGCATGGCCACAAAATTATAGAGATTCAGCCCTTCCTCTGTGTAGAACCTCTGTACGTCATAGTAATGCCTGGGATGTCTGTCCGAAGGGCGCAGTCTCTCCTGGACCTGCCCCGGGATTCCGCAGCCGCAGGGATCAGGGGCCTCTCTTCCCGGCGTCTCTCTTACGGCAATATGGTTGTACGCTTTCCAGAAATCATACTGGTACTGCTGGGTGCATTTGGCATAAACCGGGTAGGACGGTTCCCGGGAGCCATAGGTATACCACACCGGCATCAGATAATCATATTCCTTTTTCTTCTCCATCCCCAGCCGAAACGGTATCACATCCCTGTAATCCACTTCGCTGGGGCCCATCCTGTTCCCGGGCCAGTTGGAATCCATGTGGCAGATGGCGGCAATCTTTTCCGGATGCAGCAGTGCCACAGTCTGGGCCTGCATGGCCCCATTGCTGAAGCCGGACAGATAGACCCGCCCGGGATCCACAGGATAGTTGGCAATCATGTAGTCAATGAGAGCCAGGGAAAAGCTCATATCATCCTCTCCCCTGGGATCCTCCAGAGTACTGTTCCACTGGGTCTTATCCGTCCCCCAGGGATAGACCGTGATAAAGCCCTCCTGCTCCCCCAGTTCATGGAACTTGCTCATGTCCGCCGCCTCCGCCGGATTGTCGGAGCCGCCGTGGAAAAATATCATCAGAGGGACCTTCTTCTCCGGACATTGCCTCACACTCTCCGGTACACTGGTAAACCAGGTATGCTTTTTGCGCACTGGTTCCTCCAGCCTGGTATCATCCAAAAACAACTCAAATCCCGCCTTTTGCAGATCCATTCTGGGTTCCGGATCTCCGTACACATCCGTATCCGGACGGCGTACCCTTCCAAAGAGCCGGTTCCACGCATCCGTGAACAGCTCCTCCAGTCCCCGCTCCCCCTGTTCCACAAGGACGCATCTGCCGGCATTTCTTTTGTTGGCATACAACTGTATATCCCCTTCCGTAATTGGCTCTGCCGTCTCGTTCACCACCCGGAAGTAATTCCTGGTCCCGCTGTCACAATTCACCAGATAGGCGGCCACGGGAACTCCCACAGACCTTCTTCGAGCCTTCTCACAAAGTCCGCCGCCCACCGCCAGGATCCCGGCAATACCGCGGGCCACACAGGCAGCCAGGGTACATGCCATGGAAGCCCCGCTGCCCGTGCCGATGAGATACCGCACATCGTGCATGGGATGCCATACGCTCATCATGGCCTCGTGGGTAGGGATGCCGTTGGCCCTGCATTCCATCGGTTCTTCCGTCTCCCGGTTGCAGGCATCCTGAAATCGCTGAAACGCCGCCACATCATTTTCGCCTTCCTCAAAGCTGTAATTCCATTTTCCTCCCCGGGGATTGGGAAAGGACAGGATGGCCTCTTTCTCCTCTGCCAGCCTGCGCAGCCCCTGTTCTTCCAGCAGTCTGCGCACGGAAGCCTCATCCTCCTCCGGTTCCCTGACGCCGTTCGTCACAGGCTCCGCCATATCCTCTTCCGGCGCGGATTTTCCCCGGGTCCTAATTTTGCTAAAACGATTCTGCATAAAAGATTAAAGTGTTTACAGAGTTTTGTCAATTGACATAATATGAAAATCCCTAAAATGCTTTTTAGCAATTTTATATAATACACTTTTAGTACCGTTTATGCCGTTTGCTAATTCGTTGTAGTTTAATCTTGACGCATGTATATTCCACATGTTACTGTAGTATAAAGACAAATTCCCGGATGAATCACCCCAATACTCCCCTGCTCCCAGCGGGCACCGTCGGCTTACAGGGAGCGCCGCCCGTGTGCTTTCCGGGATTCGGGGAGTTTTCATAGGAGGTACAGAATGGCAACTGCGAAAGATATAGATCTGCTCCTGGAAAGTTTTGTGGAGAGAGGGCTGCCGGGCTGCGCGCTGAAAGTCATGCAGCGGGGAAACAGCCTTTATGAAGGCTACTTCGGCTACACCGACCTGGCCAGCGGCGTCCCCGTCACAAAGGACAGTCTGTTCCGTCAGGCATCCATGTCCAAGATCCCCCTCTACACCGCCATGATGCTGCTCTATGAGCAGGGGAAATTCCTGCTCACGGACCCGGTGGGCGACTATCTCCCGGAGTGGAAGGAAAGCAAAAAATATTTGCGCCATCCCAACGGCTATGTGGAAGTGGTTCCCACCCGATCCCCCATCACCATCCGGGACACTCTCTCCATGAAATGCGGGCTTCCCTACTGCAATTCCGATGCCCCCACCGAGGATATCACACTCCAGGGCATGCAGCAGTGCATGCGGCCCCTCTGGGCAAGGGGACACTATACCCTGCAGGAGCAGCTTGCCGCCGTATCGGCAGCGCCCCTGGCCTGTGAACCCGGCTCTCACTGGATCTATGGATTTTCCAGCGAACTGGCCGCCGGTATCATCGAAAAGATTTGTGACAAGCCCGTGAACCATGCCCTGAAGGAACTGTTGTTTGACCCTCTGGAGATGAAGAACACGGGAGGCGTATTCTTCCCGGGAACGGAGGAACGCATGGTGGCTCTCTATGCCCTGGACGGGGAAGGGAATTATGTCCCGGGGCCGGATTTTTTTGACAAAAAACATCTTCCGGGGCCGGAGAACGAGGCGGGCTGGGCCCGGCTGTTCTCCAATGTAGA
>BLLU01000091.1 GCA_011959105.1 Lachnospiraceae bacterium
AAGCGGAGAAGAGAAACTTTCCCTGGTGGGCTTAGGATATGTGGGAATGCCTATTGCGGTAGCATTTGCCAGGAAAGTGAAGGTAGTAGGGTTTGATTTAAATGCAGAGAAAATCCGGTTATACAAGTCCGGCATCGACCCAACCAATGAAGTGGGCGGCGAAGTGGTGAAGAATACGAAGGTGGAATTTACGGCGGATGCTTCCAGGCTGAAGGAAGCCAAGTTCCATATCGTGGCAGTGCCTACGCCGGTGAACGATGACCATACGCCGGACTTAGGGCCGGTGGAAGGGGCAAGCCACCTGCTTGGGCAGAATTTGGTAAAGGGATCGGTCATCGTGTTCGAATCCACGGTTTACCCCGGGGTAACGGAAGATATCTGCGTGCCTATTCTGGAAAAAGAATCCGGGCTGAAATGCGGCGTGGATTTCAAGGTTGGCTATTCTCCGGAGCGTATTAATCCGGGGGATAAAGTGCACAGGCTGGAGACCATTACAAAAATTGTATCCGGAATGGATGAAGAAACATTGGATACGGTGGCAAAGGTATACGAATTGGTGGTGGAAGCCGGCGTATACCGTGCGGAGTCCATCAAAGTGGCAGAAGCTGCTAAAGTGATTGAAAACAGCCAAAGGGATATCAATATAGCGTTTATGAATGAACTCTCTATCATATTCCATAAGATGGGGATTGATACAAAGGCAGTGCTGGAAGCGGCAGGAACAAAATGGAATTTTCTGAAATTTTTCCCGGGTCTGGTGGGCGGACATTGCATCGGCGTGGACCCTTATTACCTGACCTATAAAGCGGAAGAACTGGGGTATCATTCCCAGATTATCCTGTCCGGGCGCCGCATCAATGACGATATGGGGGTAGTGATAATTTCGCACCCTTCCTCTTTCAGTTCCTTCACTTTCGTTTCATCCGGCAGGCTGATAATCACCCGATTGTTCTCCAACAACCTTACCAGCAATTCATTCCTAAAATCATACAAGCCTCCGGAAGAATTTGTAAGTATTAAAATTGTACTCATTTGTCCGATAATCTCCGTATCATAGTGACAGTTCAGCCTTCGGCTTCCCTGCTACAGTATCTGCCTATTCCAACTCGCTTTAGTTGTCGTCAATCGCCGCAGCCACCGCTACGGCTCATTCCTCCGCCTTGCATCTGAAACAATCATTCTGTGTCAATGTACCAGAAACTTAATTTTCGTAATACTAGTACTGCATTGCGGAAATAACGATGAATTTCAGCGCCTGATTTTTGTGTCAGGGCAAGGCGGAAGAAGGAAGCGATGCGGTGGCATCGTTGACTGATGACAACGCAGCACTGGCGCAAAAGGCAGATGCTGAATTCACCATTATTTCCGCAATGCAGTACTAGGTTAAAATATTACGTATCATAACCTCACTGTATTTCATCATGCAGATTCCCGCCTCGTAGTTGCCGATATCCTCCGCATTTTTTTCACCCTTCAAATTCCGTATCACCTGAGCCGGCATATTGACGCCGCACTCATAAGCATGGGGATACCCCCCGCCAAACCGGGGATTCACTTCCGAAATATAATACACATCCCCTATTTTAAAAATATCAATATCTATCATCCCGCGGAATCCGCATTTTTCTGCAAAATCCTCTATCAGGGAAAAAAGCTTCCCATCCTTTACGGATACCGATTTATCCGTTTCGCCCGCCCGCATTTTAATTTTCTCTTTCACAAAAAATGGAGGTGCACTTCCCGGAAAGCATGTCCACATAAACATCCGCACCATATTCTGTACCGTCCATAAATTCCTGTATCATCAAATCATCATATAAATCAAATAATACTTCTACTTCTTTCTCCCCGTACACTTTATTGATGTGGATACTTGCGCTGCCTTTCACCGGTTTTACGAATACCGGATAAGAAATGTCACCCTTCTCTACCCCCCGGTAAAAAGCCTCTTTATCCACATAACATCTGCCTGTCGGAATTCCCATATCCCCCAGCAGCCGATACATCCTATATTTATCCAAACAAGTTTCCACCAAATCATAAGGCGAGATAATCGGCTGCGTTCCGATAGCCAAAAACCGTTCCTTTTCTTTTGCCAAAAGGCTAAGTTCCGGGTCTATCAACGAAAAAACCCCGTCCACTTTCTCCTTTTTACAAATATCCAAAACAACATCAATATAACCTGGTTCATCAATCCTGGGCACCAAATAAAACTTGTCCGCATCATACACCGCCGGAGCCAGGTCCGAACAGTCCGAAGCAATCACCTTGCCCTCTCCAGCCAGTTCCCTCTTAAAATACTGGACCACCTTATTCCTGGTCCCCGCACTCAATATCAGAATATTCATATTTAACCCCATTTCTGCGTGGCTTTTGTGACCCGGTATTTCCGGGGCTTTACGCATATCAAGTTTGTGTCTGCGCGGCATCCACAAACT
>BLLU01000092.1 GCA_011959105.1 Lachnospiraceae bacterium
GACACCCGCTGCTGAATGATGTATCATTGAAGTACCAACAAACAACATACTCAAACAACAAGGGGGTGTCCGTTGCAAACAGTATACATCATTCCAACAGTATTTACAATTACTTTAAAACCTTAAAACTCGGATTATTTTTATCCGATGTGTACCTAAACCATCTGATGACTATCATTGTTTCCGTTTTCCTCCGTGGTTACAGGGGGAAAACTGTAGATTTCGCCGAAGTAAGTAACCAGCACAGAACCACAACCGCCTATTTCCTGAACCACGGCAAGTGGAATGATTCCGCTCTCCAGGATACTTTGAAAAATGCCGTCATACAGGTTATTTATCAGGAAGCGCAACGCTCAGGACAGCCTGTTTTCTGTATTGTAGATGATACGATTGCTTCGCATACCAGGCCTTCGTCACAGGCCGGGCATCCAATTGTGCAGCGTACTTCCATCAATCCCATTTAAAGGGCTGTCAGGATTATGGGCATCAGATTGTTTCCGTCATGCTTTCCTGTAATGGACTCATACTGAATTATGCCAATATCCTGTATGACAAATCAAGATCAAAGATACAGAGTGTCCAGGAGATTGCAGATGAGCTTCCCGTGGCACCGATGATTTCCTATTTCCTTTGCGACAGCTGGTATACCTCCGTAAAGGTAATGGACAGTTTTATCCGGAAAGGGTTTTATACGATCGGAGCGCTGAAGACCAACCGGGTCATCTATCCATGCGGGATCCGTCAGAAAGTCAGTGAGTTTGCCCTTCATTTGAGAAAAACAGACCGTGCTGTCAGCCTTGTGACCGTTGGCGGCCGTGAATTCTATGTGTACCGCTACGAAGGAGAACTCAATGATATTCCAAACGCGGTGGTTATTATCAGCTATCCCCGGGAATCTTTTGGAGATCCGAAAGCGCTGAGGGTATTTATATCCACAAATGCCGGAATATCCACACAGGAAATCCTTGACACATATACAGAACGGTGGGCAATCGAATTATTTTTCCGTCAGAGCAAAAACAGACTCGCGCTGGACAAATATCAGATCCGCTCACGGCAGGGAATCGAGCGGTACTGGCTGATTATGTCATTGGTTCATTACATGTGCTGTATGTATTCCGGGAAATACAATACCTTCGAGGAAGGATACTGGTATTTTCAAGATCAAGTCAAAACAGAGCGAATCGGTAATCTGCACCAGTTCATAAAAAATGGTGCGTCACTTGAAGCTGTTTGAAATTGGTAGGGTAGTTTTGTGCAAATTTCTATATTTGCTCATTTATAG
>BLLU01000093.1 GCA_011959105.1 Lachnospiraceae bacterium
CGCGGCTCAGGAAGATGAGCCTGCAGCGGAAGAGGATGCAGGAAATGAGACCGGGGAGGAAGGGGAGAAGTTTGACAAAGAAGTTACGCTTACTTTCTGGTCGCCTACCTGGCATAAAGATGCGGATGAACAGGTAATTGCGGACTTTGCAAAAATCTATCCGAATATCAAGATTGAGGCAACATTTTATTCCACGGATGATATCAAAACAAATACAAAGGTGGCGGCGTCTTCGGGAACATTGCCCGATATGTGGTACAACTGGGGCGGTTTTAATTATGCCAACTACTATGCTTCTGCGGATTTGTGCTATGACCTGTCTTCTTATGCCAAAGAGAACGGATGGGAAGACAAATATCTGAAATCAGCGTTGGATTTGTGCACGCTGGATGGGAAAATAATCGCCCTGCCCCAGGTATATACGGGTCTGGTTATGTGGTACCGCACGGATATTTTAGAGCAGTATGGGCTGGAAGTTCCTAAGACTTTTGAAGAATTGGAAAATATCTGCGAAGTACTTAAAGAGAACGGACAGGCATCCTTCTCCACTGGCGGATGGCATATTTTCCGTTATCTCGAAGCATTGCTGGAGTATTATGCAGGGCCGGAAGAACATGATGCGCTGAATACATTGGAAGCGGACTGGGGTTCTTCGGAAGCGGTTACCCAGGCGTTTGCCAAATTAAAGGAATGGGGGGATAAAGGATACTTTATCGACGGATATGTGACGGAAGACGCAAACAATGCGAAAATGTACGTATTTGGCGGAACAAGCGCGATGGTTATGGACAACTCCGGAATGGCTTCCGACGTTGTGGCCAACGAATACGATACTTCCCAGTACTCGTTCTTTGCATTCCCTACAGGGAAAGACGGAAACACAGGAAGGATTTCTTCCTATGTAAAAACAACCCAGTTTAACAAGAACCTGACGGAAGATCAGTTCGAAGCGGCAATGCTTTTCTGGGATTATTATTACAGCGAAGAGAGCCTGAAATCCCATCCGTCCATTGAGCAGCCCACGGCAGTGGCCGGTGCGGAATTATCCGAAGCCATGAAGCTGGCGGACGGTATGCTTGAAATGATTGATGCGGCAGGCAGCTATACAACAACGGACCAGGATGTACCGAATGAAATTATGGATGTGGTATTTGCAACGGAAGAAGCAGTGCTTCTGGGAACTATTGAGCCTTCGGCAGCCGGTGCGGAAATCCAGAAAGCGAT
>BLLU01000094.1 GCA_011959105.1 Lachnospiraceae bacterium
GCCCTGGTACTGCGCAGAATCAGCACTTTCTTCCTGCCGGTTGACAGCAAACGGCGCTTTTTCTGCAAACTGCTGGCGAAAGCCGTGCGGCATCCCATACGGATGATCCGTATGGTTAATCTCCGCAGAATTAAAAACTGCTTTACCATACTCAGGACCGAGGGTACGGAGAGCGCCTCCCTGCATTTGAGGCTGGTGGAGGAGTTTGAGCGTTCGGGCTCCGCCGATGCGGCTTTGGAAAAGCTGGATATCGCCCAGGTGGAACCCTCCCCGGAGCAGCCCCGCTCTTTGGAAGACTACTCTCCTCTTGTGTTTACGCTGCCCGAAAAGCCGCTGGTATCCATTGTCATTCCGGCCTATAACCAGTTTGACTATACCTATCACTGTCTGGAATCCATCTTAAAGCACAGCGGAGATGCGGCATACGAAATCCTCCTGGCAGACGACTGCTCCACTGACCTGACTACGGAGATACAAAAAGTCGTAACCGGCATCCGCTGTATCCGCAACCGTGAGAACCTTCGTTTCCTGCATAGCTGCAACAACGCAGCCAGGCAGGTAAAGGGAAAGTATATCCTGTTCCTGAACAACGATACCCAGGTGCAGGAAAACTGGCTCCTGCCTCTGGTGGAACTGCTGGAAGCAGATGCATCCATAGGGATGACCGGTTCCAAACTGGTCTATCCCGACGGCCGCCTGCAGGAGGCAGGAGGCATCTTCTGGAAAGACGCCTCCGCCTGGAACTATGGCCATCTGCAGAACCCGGAAGACCCGGAGTACAACTATGTCAAGGAGGCAGATTACATCTCCGGCGCGGCTGTCATGATCCGCCGCAGCCTGTGGGAAGAGATCGGCGGTTTCGATGAACGTTTTGCGCCTGCTTATTATGAGGATTCCGACCTGGCCTTTGAAGTGCGCAGGCATGGATATAAAGTAGTCTATCAGCCCCTGTCCGTAGTGGTGCATTTTGAGGGAGTCTCCAATGGCACCGACCTGACTGCGGGACAGAAGAAATACCAGGCTGTGAACCAGCAGAAATTCTATGACAAATGGAAGGATGTGCTGGAGGCCGAACACTTCCCTAACGGTGAGAATGTATTTCTGGCCAAGGACCGCAGCCGCGGCAGGAAGCAGATTCTGGTGGTTGACCATTATGTGCCCCATCACGACAAGGACGCGGGCGGCAAATGCACGTATATGTATCTGCAGCTCTTTGTCCAGATGGGCTTTAAGGTAACATTCATCGGGGACAACTTTTACAGGCACGAACCTTATACCACGGACCTGAACCAGCAAGGCATCGAAGTACTGTACGGCAATTATTACTATAACAATTGGGAGCAATGGCTAAAGGACAATCTTCATTACTTCGACTATGTGTACCTGCAGCGCCCCCATATCTCCGTCAAATATATTGACCTGGTAAAACAGTATGGGCATGCCAAAGTATTCTACTTCGCCCATGACCTGCACCATGTCAGGGAATACAGGGAGTACCTGCTCACCCATGATGAGGAGAAGCGCAGGTCTGCCGCCCATTGGAAGCAGATCGAATATGAACTTTTTGAGAAAGCGGACGTGGGACATGTGGTAGGAAGCTATGAGCAGGGAGTGATGCAGGAAGCGTTTCCGGGAAAGCCGATACGAAACATACCGCTGTATATCTATAAAGAGATGCCTGCGTATGTGAACAAGGACTTTGCCGGGCGCCATGACCTGATCTATGTGGGAGGATTCGGCCACCCGCCCAATATTGACGCGGTGCTGTGGTTCGGGCGCGAGGTATTTCCCAAAATACTGGAAAAGTATCCCCAAATGAAATGGCATGTGGTAGGAGGGAAAGTACCCGGGGAAGTGAAGGAGCTTGCCGGTGAGAACATTCTAATAGAGGGTTTTCTATCGGATGAGGAACTGCACAGCCTGTACGGGAGATGCCGCATGGCGGTGGTGCCGCTGCGGGTTGGGGCGGGAGTAAAGGGAAAGGTGGTGGAGGCATCCTACTACCAGATCCCGCTGGTGACCACCACGATAGGAGCGGAAGGACTGGACGGGGAAATGGGGAATATGTGCGTGGAGGATGACGGGGAGAAGATGGCGGAGCTGATCTGTGGTTTGTATGAGGATTATAGCAGGCTAAAAGAGATGTCGGACGCCGGGGAAGCGTTTATCCGAAAGTACTTCACGGTGGAGGAAGC
>BLLU01000095.1 GCA_011959105.1 Lachnospiraceae bacterium
GCCGTTTGCTGTCAACCGGCAGGAAGAAAGTGCTGATTCTGCGCAGTACCAGGGCAGTGCGGTAAGTGCGGGAATGTTTTTCCCGCTGGTATTCCCGCTCCACTTCCAGCAGCTGCTGAATATGGCCCTCTTTGTTGAGCACTGTCTGACGCAGTTCCGCCAGTTCGTTCCGGTGCTTCTGCTCGGAAACCTTTAATTCGGTAGATATAGCCTCCGACATCTGCTTTTCAACGGAAAGCTGGAGGTTTTTCCCTTCCAGTTCCTGTTCCAAATGATCAATTGTCCGCACCTGGCTGGCAGCGTCCTTTGCCATATGCTCTAAGGAATCCCGAAGTTCTGTGATGCGTTGCTGGGATTGGGAAAGATATTGCTGCGTTGTTACTAACTGTTCCTTGTTGCTCTCATATTCGGCCAGCAATCCCTCCATTTGTCTCTTATATTTTTCGTTCTGATGGCCGGTCTCCTCAGCGTCCTTTATCTTTGTTTCCAGCAACAGTTCATCCCCATACCTATTGCAGTATCCATCCGCGCCATAGAAATCGGTCTGGCGATAAAGAACTTTAGACCATATGACCTCCTCAGTCTTTTCATAGCTTCCATACTCTTCCGGGCTGATTCCCATGTATTCCATCAGACTGTCCAACGTAATGACAGTGTCAACCTCTGCCCGTGTGTATGCAGACTTAACTGCATAATACAGACAAAAGTGGAGAGGAAGCCGCTCAACACACCACTCCTGGTCATAAAAAAGCAGTTCTTCCCCTTCCCAAAACGCATTATAGAAAGTCATATCCACGAAAGCTTTTTGAAGAATCCGGCCATAATCCACCCCTGGCTGGGCAATATTATGTTCCACCAAAAAATTATTGATATTGTATTCCACTGTCTCACTGCTTTTCAGGAAGCTATCCCGCAGACAATCCAACAGCTTATGGATTGTGAGAATATCATTGTCACTCAAAGCCTGACGGAGCATCTGCTGCGCGCCCTGTCCCTTGTGGAATTTACTCTTCAGGCAGTTCCCTTCCATCTCAACAGGAAGTATGGGTACACCGCGGTTTTTTAAATATTCCGTGTTTTTCTGTATTCTGCGGATGTGAAAAACCGCGTCTTTGTGCATGGGCTGCTTGTAAACATTTCCGGCGTTATCAATCACTGTACTGACCCGGTACTCTTTGTAAACCTCGCCCTTGGACGACACATGTGTAATATACCGTTCAGGTAATGGCCCCACCGATGCCTCTACCAGAAAAGAATTTGCAAAGAACGGAAACACACCATTCTCCACTATGTCACGGTATAATTTCTTTTCATCGGCATACAATGCACTGTTTTTGGAATAGGTAAAGGAAACCTTTTTCAGATTCATGGGATCTGGCTTGGATTCCTCAAAGAAGATCAATTCCGGAAACTTGTAATCCGGCAGCACGGCATAAAAGCGATGATTATCCAATCCTACACGATCTAAAATAACTTCCAGCTCTTTCTTAGAAAAGGTTCTGGGAGACTTTTTATCCGGGTATCCGCTTACTCCCACGAAGGGAGCCTGGAGATGGTCCTCCGAGGCCCCAAGCCAGTATTTCAGGCCAAAACGGTTCTCAATGGCAAAGAGCACGATTCCATCGGGCTTCAGCAAACGCCTTACGCTGAACAGGAATTCGTCATAGGGCCTGAGAGCATCGGAGAATACTGCCGCGTACTCTAATACACCAATGAACACCACATAGTCGAAACACTGATCCGTATCCCAGGTATTGATGTCTTCACTGATAACAGTCAAGTTCTCTCGTTGTGCATAGCGGGCACGAATTACATCCGCCCTTGCATCATTCATCTCAATAGACGTTACAAACTCCGCCGCATCACACAGAAGTCCTGTTATAGAACCCATGCCTGCGCCTACCTCCAGCACGGAGGCATGTTCTTTAAACGGATACCAGTTCAAGATGTTGCGCCGCACGGAAGAAAATGTGTTGTTAATGGTATACGCGCTGTCGTTGGCTATATAGTCCTCAGCTTTGTCCTCCGGAAACTGCTGCGCAATCTGAAGCATTTTCTGTTCTGTCTCGGTTCCGTCCGAATATACTTTTTTTTCTCCTTGCTCCTTTAAAACCATATATCTATTCCTCATTTACGGGTACTTTTTTACCATCCACATGCCACACATGATCCATGATCATAACACCCGCATCTGTCACATTGTCCGTATAGGACTCAAATTCGATCAGGCTGTAGATGTTGTCAATAAAGCTTTCATCCTCCGCACGGATACGCACATCCAAAACGTATTTTCCCTTCGCAAGGATGTTTTTGGTCTTGAACACAGCAGTCCCCTTTGCCTGTGCCTTTAGCATGTGCTTGCAGTCCAGGCGGACGGTAGAACCATAGCAGAATACTCCGTCCAGACGGGTAAAACCAATAATATAGTTGACATCCGTTCCGGAAATCCCGAAGTAGGACATCTCTACGGTCAACTCTTCTCCGATTTTAAAACGAGTAGTCTCCTCGCCTTTTTCGTTAAGCATCCTGACTCTGTCAAAACGGACTTCCCAGGTTCCGCTGCGCCTGGCTCCGGGACGGCAGTAAGGTGTCAGAGACTTTGCGGTCTCATTTTTCTCCATTTCCCTCTGCCTGCGTTCCAGTTCCGCCAGCTGTTCCGCCCTCCGGGCCTCTTCCTGGGCCCTGCGCTCCTGTTCCTGCTGTTCCTGCTCCGCCTTTTCCCGGGCCCTCTGTTCTTTCTCCC
>BLLU01000096.1 GCA_011959105.1 Lachnospiraceae bacterium
GCCGTTTGCTGTCAACCGGCAGGAAGAAAGTGCTGATTCTGCGCAGTACCAGGGCCGCACGGTAAGTGCGGGAATGCTTTTCCCGCTGGTATTCCCGTTCCACTTCCAGAAGCAGCTGGATGTGGCCCTCTTTATTAAGAATGGTCTGACGCAGGTCTTGTGTTTCCTGCTGGTGCTCCTGTTGAATCTCCTGCAGTTTCAGCTGATGCCTTTGTTCGGATTCCTGCAGTTCCAGCTGATATTTTTGTTCGGATTCCTGCATCATCTGATTTTTTTGAGTGGACTCCGCCAGCAGTTCCTCTTTGTTCTGAAGGGTTTGCCGCAGGATCTCGATGATAGACTGAAGTTGATTTGCCTCATCTTTCAACTCGATATTCTTTGACTCAACTGACTCCAATTCTTCTTTTATGCGGGCATTTGTCTCCAATTCCGATGCGTTTATGACTTTTAAGGCATTGTTTTCCTTTATCAATGCACCGTTTTCACTACACAATCGTGCAATGCTTTCCTCTGCCTCGCACAGGCGCTGCCTTGTCAGCGGCAATTCTTTTTTCAGGTCTTTTCCTCGTTCGTTTTCTTCCTTTAGGATTTCGATATAGCTGCGATATTCTAAGATTTCTCCGTCCAGTTTTTGTAAGTGGCTGTTTCTGGCCTCTACTTCTTCCTGTAATTGGAGGATCCGCTCTATGTGCATGGCATAATCATGCCGGGGGTTGACAAATACATGTGAGAGTCTCAAAGAAGCTATATCGCGGTTTCCTGCGATAGCGATATAATATTTGGCTTCCTGGAGATATTCATCAGGGCAAAAATAGATGGATTCCGTTGTCTCTGTATTACCGTTGATGATGCATACATTTTCGAAAAACTGGTCATATAATGTTACCTGGGAAAACTTCGTACTTAAGAATTCCATGAAATCATCCCGGTAGAATTCTTTCACATGGAATTCGTTGTGATAACCCGGGCGATCCGAGTAGATTTCCTTATTCGGGGTCGACATTACCAGTATCCCGTCCTCTTTCAGCACTCTGGCGATCTCGTCCAGAAACTTCCATTGAATGTCCTCTGGGACATGCTCAATCGTCTCGAAAGACACAATCACATCCACACTGTGATCTGCCATGGGTAACTTTGCAATGGAGGCTTCTATGAACTCAATATTATCAAAGTGAGAATAATTTTGCTTTGCCCGCAGGACTGCTTCCCCTGATATGTCAATTCCTGTCACATGGGAGGAGGCAGAAGCCAGCAGCGCAGTGCCGTATCCTTCTCCGCAGGCGGCGTCAAGGACAGTCTTTCCTTCGGTTAGAGGAAGCACACTGTAATAACGTTGGTAATGCTCCATGGACAGCTTTACATCATCGATTCCCGGCACGAACCGTTCCCCCGTAAAACTATCCACCGCAGTATTCTTACTATCTTTTTCCAATGGACTTGTTACTGTCATTCCGAATCTCCAATCCTGTCATTAGTGCATTTATCCAATTCCCATTGATGTTCCATGGTAAAAATGCCCCTTTCGATATAAGGTACGGTATCTACCTCTATGGCCATCAGGCTGTAGATACTGTCGTAGGTGGTCAGATCAAAATCCTCAATCCACAAATCCAGAACATACCGTCCCTTTAACAGGCCGTTTACAAAGCGGAAAACCGCAGTCCCCTGTGTGGGCAGGGTTCCTGGAACATCCATATAACTTCCATAACAATAAATTCCGTCTTCCCTTGTCAGGCCTATTACAAAGCGGATATTTTTGAAGCTGCCCACGGCTTTATACGCCAGTCTGATTTCATATGCGTCCCCTGTATTCCAGAGGTTCGTCTCTCTGCCATCTTTGTCACATACCGTTACATCTGTGTAGGAGAGGGCGTATTCCGTCTGTCTTCTGGCGCCGCTTCTATAGAAAGGGCAGATGTCTTTGAGGCTTTCATTCATCGCCATTTCCCTCTGCCTGCGTTCCAGTTCCGCCAGCTGTTCCACCCTCCGGGCCTCTTCCTGGGCCCTGCGCTCCTTTTCCTGCTGTTCCTGCTCCGCTTTTTCCCGGGCTCTCTGTTCTTTCTCCTGCTCCTGGCGCAGCCGCTCCTGCTCCTCCTGGATTTGACGTTCCAGTTCCTCTTTCCGCTGTCGGTTCTCCAGTTCTATCCGGTCCAGCCTGCGGCCCTCCATTGCCGCCAGATATTCCTCTCCGATGAACCTGGGTACGCCTTCTTCCTTCACCAGCCCTTCCTCAATCCAGATCAGCCGGTCACAGATCTTGTACATCTGGTCCATGGAGTGGGACACAATGACGATGGTGGTACCGGCGGCCTTGATCTCTTTCAGCTTCTCAAAGCATTTCTTCTGAAAGGCAGAGTCACCCACTGCCAGGATCTCGTCTATCAGCAGCACATCCGCGTCCACGTTGATGGCCACGGCAAAGGCTAGGCGCATATACATGCCGGAGGAATAGGTCCTCACGGGCTGGTCAATGAATTCCTCCAGTTCTGAGAAGCGCACGATATCCCCCAGGCGCTGGTCCACTTCCCTGCGGGTGAGTCCGAAGATGGAGGCATTGGTATAGATATTTTCCCTTCCCGTCATGTCCGGGTGGAAGCCGGCTCCCAGTTCGATCAGGCTTGACACCCGGCCTTTGATGCGGATGGTGCCTTGGGTGGGGTAGAGGATACGGGTGAGAAGCTTCAGGGTGGTGCTTTTGCCGCATCCGTTCCTGCCGATAATGCCGATGGCCTCGCCCCGCCGGACCTGGAAGCTGACGCCTTTTAGAACCATGACATCCTCATGCCTGCCGCGGGAGGGATTGACAAAGCGCTCTTTAAAGGAAGTGGCTTTATCGCGATAGGACTTAAACTGTTTTTTTACGTCTTTGACATCGATTACGATTTCCGCTGCGTCCATGTATCCTCCTGCCTTTCCTACAATTCCTCGGCGAAGCCCCGGTCCAGCCTCCAAAAAAGGAGAAAGCCTGCGGCGAATACCGCCAGGCTCACCAGAGCGGCCTGCAGCAGACAGGCGGCGTCAGGTATGGAGCGGTAGTAGAGTATGTCGTGGTACACCACAATAACGGGAGTCATGGGGTTTAGGAAAAACAGTGTCCGAAGCTGCCCGGGAATGAAATCCACGTCATACATGATGGGTGTTAAGTAGATCCAGGCCATCATCAGCACCCCCACGATCTGCTCCAGGTCCCGGAAATAGACGGTTACGGAGGAGACGATGAAGGCGATGCCCAGAGCCAGGAAAAACTCGATCAACATGATCAGGGGCAGGAACAGCAGAGCCAGGGGGTTAAAGCCCCATCCGGCGGTGAGTACGGCCAGGAACACGATGACGAAACTCAGGAGCATGTTTACGAAGGCGCTGGTAACATAGGAGATGGGGATTACCTCCCTGGGGAAGTAAATCTTTTTCACCATGTCAGCCTGTGCGCGGACGCAGGTACTGCCGCCCTGCACGGAGGTGTTGAAGAACACCCAGGGCATCATGCCGATGGTCAGGTAGAGATAGAACTTTTCTATTTCAACCCGAAAGATAACGGAGAACACGGCAGAGTAGACAATGATCTGACATAAAGGATTGATGTAGGTCCAGAGGAAGCCGAGGACAGAGCCTTTGTAGCGTCCCCGCAGTTCCCGGCGCACCAGGCTGTAGATCATGTCCCTGTAGGCATAAATGTCTTTAATCCTCTGTAGCATCAGATACTCCT
>BLLU01000097.1 GCA_011959105.1 Lachnospiraceae bacterium
CCGCCAGGAGCCGGCTGGACCCCGGATCCCGTGACAGAACCGCAGGCAGGAAGGAAAGCGCGGGCGGCGGTAAGACGGCATTTTGAAGCGGATACACCCATTCCGGGCAGAGATACCGAACCGGATGGCGCGCCGGGGGACGGGATGCCCCCTCACTCCCCGCCGCTCCATGAAACCGGGCGGCTGCAATTCGAGCCGAAGGAAACAAATGGGGAAGCAGGAAAAGACCGGGCGGCAGTAAAAAAGAAAATGGCGGTAAAGTTTTCCGCCGGGACTGAAAAAATATCCGATGACAGCCTGCCGGAATCTGACGCGGAAATAAGCGAAACCGGACGGCTCCGATTTATCCATGGGGATGGAAAGGAGGCAAAACCCCAGAGCCGGACAGAGACCAGAAAGGAGCAGGCAAATCCCAAAGGCCGGACGGCGGCAAAAAAGAAACAGGCGCGGAGGTTTGCTGCCGAAGCGGCAAAGCCAGGGCAGAAAGCCATAGAAAAGGAACAGGGAAAGGCTCCTGCGTCCCAGGAAACCGGACGGCTCCGGTTTGAACATGAGGATAACAGGACGATGGAACCGCCCGGAAACCGTACAAAAGAAAAACAGAGGCTGGCGGCAAAGTTTTTGGCTGAAGAAAAAAGGCCGGAAAGCCCGTCCCGCCTGCAATATGACCGGAGCGAACTGCCGCCGGAGGAACGGAAAACTGCCGCCGGAAAAAACGACGCGCCGGATCAGGGGAAACCTCCGGGACTGTCCAGACAGCAGAAAAAATATGAATCGGCGCAGCACAAAGCCGAATCAGCAGGAAAAAAACTGGAAAAGGCACAATCCAAACTGCCGACCCGTCGCCGTGCCCATTTGCAGAAGCAGTATGACAGTGAATCCGGGAAGGTGAAGCGCCGGTTACAGTTTGAAACCGAAGTGATCCCGGAATACGAAAAGCCGCCGCTGCCGAAACGAGCGGTGACGGCCCTGCGGTGGACTGCTGTGACCACTGCTTCCTTAAAGCTGCACCAGAAGATCCGGGAAACGGAGCGGGACAACGTGGGCGTGGAGGCGGCGCACAAGGCGGAGTTTACGGCAGAACGCGCCGGAGGGCGGTTTCTGCGCTGGAACAAGCGCGGGCTGCACGATAAGCCTTACCGGGAAGTGCGCCGCGCGGAAAAACGTCTGGCAAAAGCCAACGTAAACGCGGCTTACCAAAAACTCCTTCTGGATAACCCGGAATTACAGAAGAAAAAAGCATTATCCAAATGGATCCAGAAGCAGAAACTGAAACGGAAATATGCCGCCGCGGCAAGGGAAACGGCAAAGGGGGCAAAGCACACCACCAACGTCCTGACCGCTGCCGGGCAGGTGATCCGCGCCATCGCGCAGAAAATCATCGCCCACAAAGCAGTCCTTGGGATCGTCGCTGTGGGCGTCCTTATTTTTGCCATGTGCGGCTCCCTGTTTTCTTCCTGCTCCGCCATGCTCACCGGCGTACAATCGGCAGTGATATCCACCTGTTATGTGGCGGAGGATCCGGAAATTGAGAAAAGCGAACTGTACTATACCGAACTGGAGACCGACCTGCAAAGGAACATCAACAGTACGGAGACGGATTATCCAAACTATGATGAATACCGCTACAATATCGGCGAGATCGGCCACAACCCCTATGAACTGATGGGATACCTCACGGCGGCTTACGGGGACTTTACCTATGCACAGGTGGAGGCGGAGCTTGACCGGCTGTTCGGACAGCAGTACCAGCTCACCCGGACAGAGATCGTGGAGATCCGCACCTACATTGACGAGAATGACGAGGAACAGGAATATGACTGGTATGTCCTCCAGACCACGCTGACCGTGCGCCCGCTCTCGGAGATCATCGCGTCCAGCCTTGCGCCAGGCGACCAGACAGACCGTTACGGCGTATATATGCAGACCTGCGGCAACCGCCAGTGCTATGGGAATCCTTTTGATTTTGCGTGGATCCCTTATGTTACCAGCCCATACGGCTACCGGGTACACCCCACGACCGGGGCAAAAGACCTCCACCGGGGCGTTGATATCGGCGTCGCGGCAGGGACGCCGATCAAAGCCGTGCAGGACGGACGTGTGGTATCGGCGGAAAATGCCGGGGACTACGGCCTGTGTGTTGTGATCGAAGGGGAGGACGGCTACCAGTCACGGTACGCCCACTGCTCCACCCTCTCAGTCAGGGCGGGACAGGAAGTAAAACGGGGTGACGTCATTGCCGCTGTGGGGAACACCGGGAACAGCACCGGGGCACATTTACATCTGGAAGTCACCCATAACGGCCAGTATTTAAACCCCTATTATTATGTGGATAACGGCGGATACGGCTACCTTCCGGGCGGCGGAGCGACCGGTATGCCTGATTTTGCGGCAAATCCGGGAGCGGCCATGGGCGACGGCAGTTTTGAAGCCATGCTGGCGGAAGCGGAAAAATACCTGGGATTCCCCTATGTCTGGGGCGGTTCCTCGCCGGCTACTTCCTTTGACTGCTCCGGCTATGTGTCGTGGGTCATCAACCATTCCGGCGTAGGGAACGTGGGCAGGCAGACGGCGCAGGGGCTTTACAATCTCTGCACCCCGGTTTCCAGGGCGGACATGCAGCCGGGGGATCTGGTCTTTTTTACCGGAACCTATTCGGCGGCTACCCCTGTCACCCATGTTGGGATCTATGTAGGCGGCGGGCGCATGATCCACTGCGGTTCGCCAATTTCTTACGCCAGTCTTGACACAAGCTACTGGTTATCAAAGTTCTACAGCGGGGGTCGGCTGCCTTAAAATGCGGGCATTGAGTGACAATTATAACTGATAAAGTTACAGAAAAGATTGATGACCTGCAATTCATGGCTGTTTAAGAAAGGAAAGGTGATATATGGAGATAAAACGGAACTAGGTCTATGAAGCGGACTGCGTGGAAATATTGCAATCGCTTCCTTCCATGAGCGCAGACCTGGTGATCGCAGATCCCCCTTACTACCACATGAAAGGGCCTTTTGATTTTGTCTATGATTCCATTCCGCAGTATCTGGAATGGTGTTTTCAGTGGGTGTCGGAGTGTTACCGGATATTAAAACCCACTGGAGCCTTTTACTGCTGGGGGAGCTGCCAGATGATAGATAAGCTATCCGTCCATGTGTTAGACCGGTTTGGCTGGACGAAGCGCAACCTGATCGTCTGGAATTTTGCAACAGGACGGCCGGGAAAAGCATGTTACCGGCATGAAACGGAATTTATGTGGTTCTACAGTAACCCTCTGCATGAGATCAACCATGACAGAATACGGATTCCTTACCATAGTGGGTGGGAGAAGGACAAGAGAAAAAATCCCAAAGGGAAAAGCTGCGGGAATGTTTGGGAATTTTCCAGGGTCATGCCAAACTACAAAGAATCAACCGGGCATCCCACACAGAAACCGGAAAAACTGGCAGAGCGGATCCTGCTTGCCAGCAGCGATCCGGGAGATTTAGTAGTGATACCATTTGCAGGATCAGGCAGTGAGATCGTTTCATGCATCAAACATGGACGGGATTTTATTGCTGCGGAAATCAACCCGGTTTACGTGAGGGACATGATCCTGCCACGGCTGACAAAGGAAGGAGGCGACAAGGATACAGATACAACACCAGTTCCATAAGAATGATGAATATTTCACCCCTGCTTATGCGGTATATCCGATCATGGAGCGGCTGAAGGCCGGCGCTGTGGTCTGGTGTCCGTTCGATACGGCAGAAAGTGAGTTTGTCAAAGTCCTGTCCGGACACGGATTCCATGTCATTTATGGGCATATCCACACCGGGCAGGATTTTTTTACGGCTGACGTGCCGGACTGTGATTATATCGTCAGCAACCCGCCTTACAGTTTAAAGGGGCAGGTGATCCGGCGGCTGTATGAGATCGGCAGGCCATTTGCCATGCTGCTGAATTTTCAGGGCATTTTTGACAGCAAAGAACGGTTCCGGATGTTTTATGAAAACCGGGTGGAAATGCTCTGGCTCAGCCCACGGGTGGAGTACACAGGAAAAGGAATGGAAAAAGCGAAACGGGTGCCATTCCAGAGTGGCTACCTGTGCAGCGGGATATGTAAGAATCAGCTGGAATTTGCCTACTTAGACAGCCAGCGGACTTAAAAAGGAGGGATCACACTGAAAATAGGACTGATTGACGTGGACGGCCACCGATGGCCAAACCTGTGCCTGATGAAGCTTTCCGCTTACCACAAGGCACGGGGCGATACTGTGGAATGGCACGACGGGCGCAGGCGGTATGACCTTGTATATATGAGCCGCGTCTTTACGGACAGTTATTCCAAAGACTTTACCGGCAGGATCCGTGCCGACCAGATTATCCGGGGCGGCACAGGCTACGGGCTTTCTAACTGCCTGCCCGACGATGTGGAGCATACCTGCCCGGATTACGGGATATATCCGCAGTTTGCCGGGACTGCCTACGGCTTTTTGTCACGGGGCTGTCCACGGGGCTGCGGCTTCTGCATCGTAGGGGAGAAAGAGGGGAGGAAAACGGTGGCGGTGGCAGACCTATCCGAGTTTTGGAGGGGAGAAAAGGAAATCAAGCTCCTGGACGCAAACCTGTTAGCCTGCCCGGACTGGGAGCGGCTCTTAGGGCAGCTTGCGGACAGCGGGGCGATGGTGGATTTTACCCAGGGGCTTGACATACGGCTCATGACGCCGGAGAAAGCGTCCGCCTTAAACCGGGTGAGGACAAAAATGCTGCATTTTGCCTGGGATAACCCGGAGGATGATCTGACGCCGTATTTTAAGCGGTTTTCAGAATGGACTTCCGTAAAAGACTGCCGGAAGCGGCGGGTCTATGTCCTTACCAATTACGGCAGCTCCCATGAGCAGGATCTGTACCGCATCTATACCCTCCGCGACATGGGATACGACCCCTATGTGATGGTGTATGAGAAATCCACCGCCCCTCCCGTTACGCGCCGTCTCCAGCAGTGGGTGAACAATAAATGGTTCTTCCGCGCAGTACCGGACTTCAACGATTTTGTCCCGAACTGGCGCAGGAAGCAGAAAGGAGAAGGAAATGAAGATCGAACGTCTGAGAGCGGAGCTTGAAAAGGCAAGGCAGAAAGCCGCCGAATGGCAGGCACGGGCAAAGGACATCGAGCGGCAGATCACGGAGCATGAGAACATGGAGATCATACAGGCCGTGCGCGGCATCACCGCCTCGCCGGAGGAACTGAAAACAATCCTGGGACTGATCCAGTCCATGAAGGAAGTCCCCCAGGGAAACGCTGTAAAAGAGGAGGAAACAAAACCAGATGAAAACTAATATCCGATACGCATTATCCGCGCTTGTGCTGTGCATAGGCGCATTTTTAACGCCTGCGACCGTTTTTGCGGCAGAAAAAACCGACGCCACCCCGCCGAGGGTCAGCGCGGAAGCCACGGACGGTATGCTGCATATCGAAGCAACCGATGATGATTCCGGCGTGGAAGCTGTCTATATCGCCGGGAAGCGGGTCAACTACCGCGTGGACGGCGCACTTGACCTGGATTTTGAGGACTTCGCACCGGACGGGCAGGAAACCGTGGAAGTTTACGCAATTGACTTTGCCGGGAACCAGTCGGATGCCGTTACGGTGGCAAACCCACGCTACCAGGCCCCGGAGCCGGAACCGGAGCAGAAACCGATCACCCCGGACGGGCAGGCTTCCGTCCTCGACAATGCCACCGACGAAGAAGGGAAGGAATTTTACACCTTTGTCACGCCGGAGGAAAATATTTTCTATCTTGTGATCGACCGCCAGCGTGATTCCGACAACGTGTATTTCTTAAACGCAGTTACGGAAAACGATCTGGCAGACCTGGCGGAAAAAAGCAAAGAAGGAAGCGGCGGGGAGAGCGCCATGCCTGTGGTGGAGGTCTGCTCGTGTGTGAAACAGTGTGAGACCGGGAAGGTGGATACTGCCTGCCCGGTCTGCAAGAACGACCTAAAATCCTGCGCCGGCGAACCGGAGGAAACGAAAGACGAACAGGAAAAAGAGCCGGAAAAACCGGAAAAAAGCGGCGGGACCGGGATCATGATCTTTATTCTGCTTGCCGTCCTGGCATTCGGCGGAGCCGGGTACTACTTAAAAATCTATAAGCCGAAGCACGACCTGGACGACGCGGAGGATCTGGACGACCTGTTGGATGAGGACGAGCCGGAAGTCAACGAGGATTCCGAAATGCAGGCCCAGGCCGGCATGGAAGGGACAGAGATGGAACAGCCGGATATGGACGCAGCTTTTTATGACGATTACCCGGACGGCGATGACGTGGACAGCGGGCCAGAACAGGAGGAATAACGGCATGGCACAGTTTACGGATTCCCCGTATGAATACATGATGGCCGGAAAGCCGTCTGCCAGACAGGCGCGGAGAAACAGCCCTGCCCCTGCCCTGTCTGACAAATGCAGGGGATGCCCTTATGGGCGCGCCCGCCCCTGCATCGGCTACTGTATCAAAGATCTGCTGTCTGATACCAGAAAAAGGAGGAACCATGAAACAGACACATAAAAAAGCACTTTTAGTCGCCGCACTCCTGTCCGCCGCCCTTGCCGGGACTATGCTGGCGCTGTCCCCTTCGTGGGAACGCCGCCGGGAAAAACAGGAACAGGAGGCAATGATCGTGCGGCTTGCAGGGGAAGAAGCCCAGGGAACGGAGGCTTCCCCACGCACTGAACCGGAAACGGAACCGCCTGCGGAAACGGAAGCTTTGGAGGAAATTCCGGGGGAGGGAAACGGGGAGAGCCTGCCGCCGGAGCCGGAAACAGAAAACGCCCTGACAGAAAGGAAGAGAAAGCCGGAAGAAGGCGCGGAGATCGGGATCCTCTCGATCCCAAAAATAGACGCAGAGCTTCCGGTCACGGCAGGCGTCACCGAAGAACAGCTGAAGGTCTCGGAGGGCTGGGTGCGGCAGACGGATATGATCGGAGACGAAGGGAACGCCGTAATTGCAGGACACCGCAGCTATACCTTCGGGCTGCATTTCAACCGTCTGGAAGAACTGGAAGCCGGGGATGAGATCCTGTTTACCACGGCGGACGGCGAACCCATACCCTTTTTGGTAAGCGAGATCCTGACTGCGGATCCGGACGACCCGTCTGTATTTGCCCTGCCGCCGGACGGCGGGGCGCAATTAACCCTGTATACCTGCACCCCAGTCAGGATCGCAACGCACCGGCTGATCGTCCGGGCGATGCGGCTGGAAGAATGAAAGGAGGAAACACACCACTATGTCAAAACGAATCACAGCATTTTTTATTTCCCTGTGTCTTTTTATCCTCATGGCCACGCCCATGGCGGCTCTGGCGGCGGAGGAAATGCCGGCCGCAGAGTCGGCGGAAACCGTGTCCGGCAATGGCCTGGGGGAACCAGGGGGAACAGAGGAAGATCCGGGCACACTGGGGGAAACCGCGCCGGAAACCGGATGGATCCGGGTGCTGAAAACGGACGCGGACACAGGCGCTCCTTTGCCCGGCGCGTCTTTTAAAGTGTACCATGCGGCAGACGACACGGAGGCTGGGGAACTGCTGACAGGAAACGGCGGCATGGGGCAGACAGCTCTTGCGCCGGGGGATTATTACCTGCTGGAACAGTGTGCCCCGGAAGGCTACCAGCTGTCTGCGGAAAAATATGCGTTCACTGTGGCTGGCGGGGAAACGACAGCCCTTACGGCTGCCAATAAGCCCCTGCCAGCGCCGGAGCCGAAAATGGCGGCGTTAAAGATCACCAAAACGGACGCAGACCAGAAAGACCGGAGGCTGTCCGGAGCCGTGTTCTCCGTTTATGAGGAAGAAAGCGGCAGAAAAGTTGGGGAACTGATGACCGGGAACGACGGGACGGCAGGCATGGAGCTTTCCGCCGGCAGCTATACCATGAAAGAGACCACGGCCCCGGAAGGATATCTCCTTTCTTCCAATGCCATCCATGTCTCCCTGCAGGAAGGAGAAGTGAAGGAACTGACGGTCACAAACCGCAGGGAGGGAGAAACTGAGGACAGCGAAGAGCCGGGCGCGCTGCGGATCACCAAACGGGATTCCGAAAGCGGAAAACGCTTAAAAGACGCTATTTTCGGCATTTATGAGACAGACACGGACAACTGCATGGGGGAAGTCACCACTGACCGGAAAGGCGTGGCGGAGATCGAACTGGAACCGGGCAGTTATTACCTCCTGGAACTGGAAGCCCCGGAAGGCTACCGGCTGGATGAAGAAAAGACCGGATTCCGTGTGCGTTCCGGGATAACGACGGAAAAAACCGTGAAAAACGTAAAAGAAGAGGAAAAAGAAACAGAAGAAAAGAAGGAGGAGGAAAAGCAGGAAACAGGCGCACAGGCGTCCCCGTTCGACAGCCTGTTCTCCGCCCTTTCTTCCGCACCATTTTCAGGCACATCATCCACTGGCGCGTCCGCCACGTCTGCCCGAACCGGGGACAGTGGAAGCCAGACGGAAGCGAAAAAGACGGGGACTTTGCAGGTCTCCAATTCTGCCGCCGGGACGGGGGAAAAACTTTCCGGGCAGGTGCTGGCTGTCTATAAAAGCGATGGGAAAAAGGCCGGGGAAGTGACCGTAAAAAACGGGAAAGGGACGCTCACCCTGGCAGAAGGGGATTATTACCTCCGGGAAAGGAAATCCCCGGCAGGCTTTTTCGGGGAGACCGCCCGGATCCGCTTTTCTGTCACGGCGAGCATGACGACGGAGGTGGAGATCACCAGTGAACGGGACATGGAGCATACCAACCCCCAAGACATCATACCCAAGACCGGGGAGACGCTCCCGCTTATCCCTGCGGGATTGTCCGCACTCTGTTTTCTGTCTGCGGCTGTCTGCGGTTTCTCCCTTAACAGAATGAAACAGACATAACCGGAACAGACTGCCGGCGCGGGGATCCCCTGCGCCGGCCTTATCAGACAGGAGGAATGTATCTTGCCAACTTCTACTCTTATCATAACGGAAAAACCGAGCGTCGCACAGGCGGTCGCCAAAAGCATCGGCGTGGCCGGGCGCAGGGACGGCTACCTGGAGGGAAACGGCTATCTGGTAAGCTGGTGCGTCGGGCATCTGGTGGAGCTTTCCGCCGCCGACAGCTATGACCCGCGCTATTCCAGATGGACGCGTGAAGATCTCCCGATCCTGCCGGAACCCTGGCGCTTTTCAGTATCCCCGGCCACAAAAAAACAGTTTGAGATCTTAAAGGATCTGATGGAACGCCCTGACGTAACGGAACTGGTGGAAGCCACGGATGCAGGCCGGGAAGGGGAACTGATCTTCCGGCTGGTCTACCACCAGGCGGGATGTAAAAAACCATTCCGGCGGCTCTGGATCTCGTCCATGGAGGATTCCGCCATCCGGGAGGGCATGGAACATCTGCGCCCCGGAGAAGATTACGGCCTGCTTTATGAAGCCGCCCTGTGCCGCGCCAAGGCGGACTGGCTGGTGGGGATTAACGGCACAAGGCTTTTTACCACCCTTTACCGGGGAAAGACCCTGAATGTAGGCCGTGTGATGACGCCCACTCTCGCACTCCTGGCGGAGCGGGAACAGGCGGTCAGCGGATTTAAAAAAGAAAAATTTTATACGGTGGAGCTGGACTGCGGCTCCCTGTCCGTATCAAGCCGCCGCTTTCCAAGCCGGACGGACGCGGAGAAGCTGCGGAGGACCTGCCTGGGAAAACAGGCCGCAGTACAGGCTGTAAACCGCCGGGAAAAGACGGAAAAGCCGCCGAAACTCTATGACCTTACCACCCTGCAAAGGGAAGCCAACCGGATGTACGGCTATACCGCACAGCAGACGCTGGACTATATCCAGCTTTTGTATGAGAAGAAACTGGCGACCTACCCGCGCACGGATTCCCGGTATCTGACGGAAGACATGGCCTGTATGCTGCCGGAACTGTGCCGGGAGATCGCCGGCGCGTTCCCGTCTGCTTCGGGATTCCGGGGCGGCGTGAACGCGGCCCTTGTGACTGACAATTCCAAAGTCAGCGACCACCATGCCATACTTCCCACAAAAGAAACCGCACGGACAGATCTGACTGCCCTCCCTACCGGGGAGAAAAATATCCTCTCCCTCATTTCCATACGTCTTTTATGCGCCGTCTGCCCGGAAAAATATTCCTATGCGGATACGGAGGTGGCGCTTTTGTGTGAAGGGGAGACCTTTACTGTAAAAGGCCGCACGGAGCTTTCCGGGGGCTGGAGAGCCGTGGAACGCCCGTTTTTGGAAGCGTCAGGAAAAAAAACGGAGGATAAAACCGAAGCCCCGCCCCTGCCGGGATTATCCGAAGGGCAGAGCCTTACTGCGGAAGCCGCCGCGCTCCATGAGGGGACGACAAGCCCTCCCAAACGGTACACCGAAGATTCCCTCCTTTCCGCCATGGAAAACGCCGGGGCGGAAGAATTTGCACAGATCGAAGATGTGGAGCGCAAAGGGCTGGGGACGCCGGCCACCCGCGCGGGCGTGATCGAAAAGCTGGTAAAGGGCGGATTCGTGGAGCGGAAAAACAAGCTGCTGATCCCCACAAAAAAAGGCATGGAACTGATAAACGTGCTGCCGGACGCCGTAAAGAGCGCAAAGCTGACCGCTGATTGGGAAGAAGCCTTAAAAGAAGTGGAACGCGGGGAACGGAAGCCGGAGGAATTTATGGACGGGATCACCCGTATGGTCTGCGGGCTGGTGGAATCTTATAAAGATGCAGCGGCAGATACCGGCAGCGCCCTCTCCGGCTCCGCAAAAGAGGCCGTTGGCATCTGCCCCCGCTGCGGCAGGCCGGTCTATGAGGGAAAAAAGAGCTTCTACTGCTCCGGATATAAAGCGTCACCCTCCTGCGGCTTTGCCCTGTGGAAAGACAACCCGTATTTCAGGAGCAAGCGGAAGGAACTGACAAAAAAGACTGCCGCCGCCCTGCTGAAAAAAGGGAAGGTCAAAATGACCGGCCTGTATTCGGAAAAGAAAGGGATCTTCTATGACGCTACGATCGTCATGGAGGACACAGGCGGAAAATATGTGAACTTTAAGCTGGAATTTGATAAAAAATAAAAGAAGGAGGCGACCCGTTTGGAACCAAAACAGAAACTGGAGGAATTTGCCGCGCAGCAGCCGGACAGATACCGTTATTACATTACCAATGAGGCCCTGCAGAAAGGAACCTGCCCCCACATGGAGGACATGAAGCTGGTGGAGATTAAGGAGATCGCGCCTGTCCTTGTAGAGAACGGCACAGTCAAAGCCTTCGGGTATGTGGAATACCCCAGGCCGCTGGCAAAAGAGCAGGAAAAGGAATACGCCCTTGTACCCGCATCAGAAAATGGAAACCACCTGCGGGCGACAGAGCTTTCCACGGAGCAGAATATGAACATGATCGACGGGATCCCCAACAATGAGCCGCCCCGTGTCAACCAGGGTTATACCATACTGGAAAGTGAAACTGTCGGCCACATGGAATATGTCCTCGCCGAAAATCAGGACGCGCCCCAGCCCTACGCAACATGGGCGCGGAACATAAAAAACGATGAACAGCGGGGGGATGAAAATTTCTTCTGGGGCCATTATTTTTGCGACCCGGAAGCGGCAGCCAAAGACTTCCACGCAAGGGCGGATGAACAGCGGGATTATTTACGGGAAAGCCGCCCGTCGCTCCTCGACATGCTGCGGCAGGATCAGAAAGAAGCCGCCCGTTCCATTCAGGAACTGCCCGCCATGGATCATGTAAAACGGGGGCTGGAAAGGTAGGGAAAATGAAGCTGACAAACTATGAAAAAGAGAGCGTCTTTCTCTTTAATGAAGCAGACCGGACGGCAAGCATCTATACCCATAATGCCGCCCTGATCCGGCAGCTGACAACGCTGTGCGGCTCCCATCCGGAGCAGGTAAAACGCACCGGAGATAACGGCTGCGGAGGACTGACTTTTGAACTGCCGAAGAAGTGGCTGAAAATAGTCCCGCCCCGCGTCCTGTCTGCGGCACAAAAAGAAGTGCTGGAAAAAATGAACCGGAGCCGCTGGGGCAGAGAATAGACCGTTATCCCATGCTCTTTACCAGGCGCAGGATAAAATCCTTAAACAATTCCTGCTGTTCGTCAGGCAGCGTGTTTAAAGCATCCCTCACAAGATTGCCTGTGTCTACCGCTTTTAAGCTGTCCTGGAGCAGATATTCCGGGGAAACGCCTGCTGCATTGACGATCCCGACAAAGGTTTCCAGCTTCGGCGCTTTGATGCCTCTCTCGATATCCGCAAGATACCGTTCGGAAATGCCGCACTGCTCCGCAAATTCTTTCATGGTCAGCTTTCTGGCGACCCGGCAGGAACGGAGCCGCTCTCCCATGAGCAGTATATTGAATGGTTGTTCCATGACTGATCTCTCCTTATATTATGTTCGTGTTCCATGAACTACTGGCACATATAAAGTATAGATAGCGCACGGATTTCTTGAAATGATTCAATAGACGTGAAAAATTGTATTTTATGAACCATTAAATCATAAAATTTTTATAAACAACAGACTTCGACAGATTATGCGCTTTTTATGGTTTATGATATGTTTATGAACTAACAGAACATATAAAACGCCTAACAAATCATAAGGAGAACAGTTATGAATATGAAGAAGATACTGAAACGGATCGCGAAAGAAAACGGCGTTACGGTAGAGGAAGTGAGGGAAGAAATGCAGAAAGCCATAACCGAAGCATGGAAGAACCCTCCGGCGGACGGCGGCGTGACAGCGGCGTACCAGAGGAAGGTGCCGTGCAAAGGGGAAGTCCCTACGCCGGAAGAACTGATCCGGTATGCTGCGGCAGAGATCCGGAGACAGGCAGGATGAAACTGTCCCATGCACAAAACAGACAGCCGTAAAAAAGAATAAAAAGCAGGAAAGCCCATGAAAACGGTGTGGAACCGGACATGGGCTTTCCTTATGTCAGAAACCATATAAGAAGGAGGTTACGCATGGCAAGAAAGTTACAGCTTGTGTCGCAGCTGGCAGACCAGACCGCCCATGATGTCACGCGGGGCGTAGACAACTGGAAGAATTATCTGGACAGCGCGTCACGGCTCTATAAGTACAAGTTTGAAGACCAGCTCCTGATCTACGCACAGCGGCCGGATGCCACGGCCTGTGCGTCGATGGAACTGTGGAATGAAAAAATGCGCCGCTGGGTGAAGGCAGGCTCTAAAGGCATCGCCCTGATCCATGAAAACGAAAACGGCAGACCCCGACTGGAATATGTCTTTGACGTGTCCGATACCCGGCCTGTGCGCGGCGCAAGGATGCCTTACCTGTGGGAAATGAGGGAAGAACACCACCCGGCTGTTGTTGCCGCACTGGAGAAACAGTACGGAGTGGGAAGCCAGCAGGATCTGGGAAGCCGCCTGATGGAGACAGCTTCCAGTATTGTAGAAGAAGCCTACCCGGAATATCTGCGTGATCTGGCCTATGACGCAGAGAACAGCTTCCTGGAAGAGATGGACGACCTCAACCGGGAAGTATGCTTCCGGGACACCCTGACGGCCAGCGTCCAGTACACGCTCCTTACCCGCTGCGGCCTGGACGCTTCTGACTATCTGGAGGATGACGATCTCCGGGGAATCACGGAATTTTCCACCCCTGCCGCCCTGCACCATCTGGGCGATGCCGCAAGCACTATCTCCATGGGAATCCTCCAGGAGATCGGGCGGACGATCCGGAGCTTTGACCGGGAACAGATAAACGAACAGCAGAAAAAGAAAGAAAAACCGCTTGAAAATGCCGCTGACATCGGTTATACTAAAGACACAAGGAACTTTAACACTTTAAAGCGTGAAAATCAGGAAAGGAGCATACAACATGACAGAGCTGACATACAGGAAGAACGGGGATTATCTGATACCGGATCTGGTGATGGACGGGGAGGAAGAAGCGGAGGAAATCCTGTTAGGGAAATACGGGCTTCTGAGGCAGACCTTCCTGAAGGAACACCACCACGGGACGTACACCTCCATGTTGCTGACGGGGAGGCTTATGCCGCACCTGAAACAGATCGACGAGCAGGCACAGGAGCAGACAGACCAGATGGTAGCCACAATGATGAAGCAGAGCGGAGTGGACGAGGGACTGAAGGAGCGCGACCAGATGGCCTGGGTGCAGGCGGTCAACAGCTTCACGGCACAGGCGGAGGAAGTGGTGCTGAAGGAGATCGTCTACCGGTAAGTCCGGAAAAGGACGGACAGGAAATAATAAACGGACAACTGAATACAGACAGACAGGAAACGGCGGGTGAGGAACCTGCCGTTTCTGCGTCCGGGGAAAAAGAGATAAAGGAACCGCAGTATTTTCAGTTTTCCCTTTTCCCTACCGTAGAGGAACAGGCAGAACGTATCGCAGAGGCGCAGGAAAAAGACAGACAGGCGAAAAAAGCCGCACATACAACAGACAGGACAGCTCCGCAGGTGACGGACGCAGTGATCGGCCGCGCCCTTACCAGCGGCGGGAATGAAAAAAACAGTATCTTGCGGATCGCCGCATTTTATCAAAAAGATCCCGATGTGGGACAGGCCGCTGCGTTTCTCGCAGAGGAATACAAATCCGGCGGCAAGGGACTTTCCATTGGCGGCAGGGATTATGCCATGTGGTTTGACCGGGACGGTATCCGTATTGCACAGGGGCACACTGCCAATATCCCCGGCGCTGCGCTTATTTCCTGGGAAAAGGCGGCAGAAATGGTGTCCGGTCTTTTGGAAGAAGGGCGCTATGCCGCCCAGGAAACTTTAGATTCCGCAAGGCAGAACGAGTACCGGGAACTGGCGGAAAAGCTGTGGTATTTAAGGCAGGATCTGAGTGATGTGGGAAAGGAAATGGATGCGCTGCCTTTCCTTTCGGAACTTTATGATACTTACCACGGATTTCCTGACTGTACGGAGAAGCTGGCGGAATGCCTGGCGGATCCGGAAACACGGAAGCGTCTGATGTACGAGGTTGACGGGTTTGCCAGGGAATATGCCGGGAACCGCGATCTTCTCCGCTTCCATTTCCATGAACCGTCCAGGCTTGCCGCCCGCATCTCGCTTCTGTCCCATGAGCCAAAGGAATTTACCGCGCTGGAAGGTTTTGAGCCTGCAAGGGCCAGCTTTATCACGGAGGACGAGATCGACCGTATGCTCACCGGGGGCAGCGGCATATCGGAAGGAAAGATGCGGATCTATTCCTATTTTGTGCAGGGACATGACGCAAAAGAGCGAGCCGCATTTCTGCGGGATGAATATGGAACCGGAGGACATGGCCGTACCGGATACAATGAATGGCACGATTCAAAAGGGATAAAGCTTACCCGGAGCGATGAAAATTCCGGCTATGAAGGCTATGACACCGTACGGCTGAACTGGGACAAGGTGCAGAAACGGATCGGGCAGCTTGTTGACAGCGGCAGATATCTGACTTCAAAAGAAATGACCTATACCGCCCAGTATGAAAAGATACAGCTTGCCCGGAACATCGTCACGTTCTATTCCTGCGACCCTAACCGTGAAACGGATATTTCCCCCTATGACCGGAGCTATGATGAGGCGCAGAAAAAGATCCTCACTGCGTTGGGTGATCCGGAGAAAAGCGCGGCGATGTATGAGGACATAATAAAGCGGTTCGCACTGGTGCAGCCGGACGAGCGCAATTACCATCTCATGCAGAGAGCCGTGGACAACATGGGCGCATACCAGAGGGGCGAATATTCCCTGTTCACCCCTCTTTCAGCGGAAACTTTGCAGGAACAGCGGCAGAAAAAGAAAGAAGCGGAAAAATCTTCCGCCAAAAAAGAAGCAAAACCGCTGGATGAACTGGAAGCGGCAGCCCGCGCACTGGCGAAAAAACAGCGCCAGAAGGCAAAAGAAGATTCTAACGGGCAGCTCTCCTTTGATTTTTCCGCCAATGTTCCGGAAGAAGCTGAACCGGAACCGAACGGGCAGGAACTGGCAGAACGGGAAAACATAAAAGCGGATGCCTCCAGAATACTGGAAGAACAGGGATTTGCGGTTTCTGATGAAATGCTGGACACCGTTCTGGAAGAGGCCAAGCAGGAACCGGTAAATGGGGAAGTCCTTGCCCGCCGGACGGAGGAAGCCCTGCACCGGGATGAAAAGGAAGCGATCCTCTCCCAGTATGACCTTGGGTACGGCTATCTGGGCAACGGCCTGACTGTGTGGAACCGTCTGGAAGAAGTATATGGCGATTATAAAACGGTCGCCCATATAAATGCTGACCGCAGTGTGGATTTCTGGGACGATAATCTCCCGGAGATCATCAAAGAGCAGATCCGGCAGGTCGCCGCTACAGCAGAATTGACCATTTCCGCTACCCAGAATGCGCCCGTGTTTACGGAGCCGCCGGAAGAGGAAACGGAACGGACGGAAGAAAAAGAAACCGGAGAACATGAGGCCGGAGAAAATACGGAAAGAAAAGACCGGCCAGGGGAAAACAGGGAAATTCCCGCAGAGAAAATCCCGGAAACAGTGAAACA
This sequence comes from Lachnospiraceae bacterium, assembly GCA_011959105.1. GTDB lineage: Bacteria > Bacillota > Clostridia > Lachnospirales > Lachnospiraceae > Acetatifactor. The sequence goes on from BLLU01000097.1 coordinate 16,518, forward strand.
GAAAAAGACAGCGGCGGCACTCTACCGGGAGACGCTTGCCACCCTGACAGACGTGATCCGGCAGAGCAGTTTTTACGATTACCTGCGTGACCGGGAAACCGATTATGACAGTGCAGCTACTGAACTGAACGGCGAACTCTCTTATTTTATAGAAGATATTGCAAACAGCCGGCCGGAATTATATGAAGCCTTCCACTCTCTTCCAAAGTTCCGTGAATGGATGGTAGAGGACATTCTTCAGCTTACTTATGATGACGTACTCATCGACAGCCGTGACGCACTCTTACGCCATGCAGGGGAAACAGATTTCCCGGAATGGGCGGGGGAACCGTTGAAACAGGAACAGCCTGTAGCGGAAACCGTTACCAGGGAACTGCCTGTCCAGGAACCGGAAAACGAGCATGTAGAGAAATCTGCGCCAGATACTGTCAGAGAGCCTGAAAACACCTACACGGAACCTGCAGAGCCTGACTTAACCCCCAATGTAGAGGAATACCTGAACCTGAAAGCACAGCACCCGGATAAACTGGTGGGTGTGCAGGCAGGCAGCTATTACCTGTTTTATGGGGAGGACGCCAAAACTGCCGCTGCCGCCCTTGGCACAAAGCTGGAGACAAGGGAGATACCCGGACTTGGAGAGACATCCGTCACAGGCGGCGGGACATGGCAGACTATTCTTAAAAAGCTGCTGGAACATGGGCACAGCACTGTGATCGCCGGCCTGGATCCGGAACATGGAGAAGCCGCTTCTTACCAGATCATAAAAGAACGCGATATTGCCGACTACATTCCTCTCGGTATGCAGCTTACCATGGATGGGCGGCGTATGGAGATTGACAGCGTTGATTACGAAAACGGGCATGTGAGTTTAAGAGACCTGGAAATGCAGGGATGGTTCCCCATTTTCCGGCAGGAAGCGGTTCCTTTTGTCCGCGACTGTATAGAGCAGGAATGGGAACGAACCGGATTTGTGACAGATGTTCTGGAAACTGTGGAGGATGAACCGCAGACACAACCCATAGAACCGGAAACGGTTACGGAAAAACTGACGGAAGAAGAAGTTTCCCAGCTGATGGCCAACCCGGAAATGCAGGAAGCCATAGGGCTGATCGAGGATTTTATCCTGGAGGAATACAACGAGGACAGCGTAGATATCCGCAATCCGCGCCAGGTAGGGATTGCCTACGGCGTGACAGACAAGAACGGTTTTGAAGTCCAGGTGGACGTGAACCTGCTGGATTTCTCTATCAGCCAGACTGTAGACGGAAAAGTTGTGGAAACACGGCAGTATGACAGCCTGCGGGAACTGATTGACATGGAGTTGGCTTTCCTTGACTATGACCAGCTCCTTTACCTGGAGCCGCACATTGAAGATCAGCTGGAAGCTGACTTAAACGAACGAATCATGTGGGAACAGACGGCAGGCGCAAGGGAAGGCGTGGAGCCGACGGAGCCGGATGCTTTTGCCGGATGGGAAACGCCTGCGGAGCCGGAAACAACCTCCGGGACGGAAACAGACCGGGAGCCGGAAACGCCTGACAGACAGGACAGGACGATGGAACCGGGAATGCCTGACAGGCAGGAAGAACCTCCGGAAATGGTGGAGATTGAGGGCGGCACGATCGGCGGGGATGATCCCCTGCTCTTTTCCAGCCCGCGTCTGCCCTATGATATTGTGATTGAAAAACTCCGCACAGGCCCCGAACGGGTAAATTTCCATATCACCGATGATGAACTGGGAACCGGCGGGCAGAGAACAAAATGCCAGAACAATGTGGCGGCGATCCGCACCTTAAAGCAGATTGAGGCGGAGAACCGCCTTGCCACGCCCCAGGAGCAGGAGGTTTTATCCAACTATGTAGGCTGGGGCGGGCTTGCCCAGGCATTCGACCCGGATAATGAAAAATGGAACCGGGAACACGCGGAATTAAAGGAACTTTTATTGCCGGAAGAATACGCTTCCGCACAAAGCACGGTGCTGAACGCCCACTATACCAGCCCCACTGTCATCAAGGCGATGTATGAAGCAGTCAGCCGCATGGATTTTGTGCCAGGGAATATCCTGGAACCTTCCTGCGGCATCGGGAACTTTTTCGGGCTGGTGCCGGAAGGATACGGAAAGGCAAATCTGTACGGTGTGGAGCTTGACCACCTGACCGGACGCATTGCCAGACAGCTTTACCAGAAAGCCGACATTGCGATCAGCGGGTTTGAGGACAGCAGCCACCCGGACGACTTCTTCGATCTTGCGGTGGGGAACGTGCCCTTCGGGGAATACAAGGTGCATGACCGGCGCTATGACCGACAGAATCTTCTGATCCATGACTATTTCCTCACAAAATCCCTGGATAAACTGCGCCCTGGCGGCATCGCCGCTTTCATCACCACCAAGGGAACCATGGATAAGCTGGGAAGCAAGGCACGAGAGGAACTGGCGCAGAAAGCAGACCTCTTAGGCGCGATCCGCCTGCCGAACACAGCTTTCAAAGCCAACGCTGGAACCTCTGTGACGGCGGATATCCTCTTTTTCCAAAAACGTGGAAGTGCGCCGGAGAAACTGCCGGACTGGGTGACTATCGGGCAGACAGAGGACGGCGTACCCTTAAATAATTATTTTCTCCAGCACCCGGAGATGGTACTGGGGAAGATGGCATTTTATGAGAATATGTACGGCAACGCCACGGAGACGGCCTGCCTGCCCATCGAAGGAGCGGACTTAAAAGAGCAGCTGGCCCAGGCCATTAACCATATCGCGCCCCCTGACCGGGAACTCCTGCATATGGATACGCCGGAGCCGGAGGCCGGGGAAAAGGCGGAAACCATACCGGCAGACCCCAACGTGCGGAATTTCAGTTTTACGGAGAAAGGAGGGAAACTTTATTTCCGGGAAAATTCCCGCATGAAGCTGGCGGAGCCGGGAAAGACACAGGCTGCCCGGATCCGGGGGATGATCGGGATCCGCGACAGCGCAAGGAAACTCATTGACCTTCAGATGAACGGAGCCGATGATGAAGCAATCCAGGCAGAACAGGCGAACTTAAACCGTCTTTATGACCGGTTCCAGGAAAAATACGGGATCTTAAACAGCGCCGGGAACCGGCTGGCCTTCCGGCAGGATTCTTCCTATCCCCTGCTCTGCTCCTTAGAGGTACTGGACGAAGAAGGAAATTTAAAGCGCAAGGCCGATATGTTCAATAAACGCACCATACAGCACCGGAAGCCTGTGACCAGCGTGGACACGGCGGTCGAAGCCCTGGGAGTATCCATCGGAGAACGGGCCTGTGTAGATCTGGGCTTTATGGCTTCCCTTATGGGAGGAATGGAAAAAATACCGCAGATTGTTTCCGACTTAAAAGGCATTATCTTCAAAGACCCAAAAAGCGGCCCCTTTGATATGGAAAGTGACGGCTGGTACAAAGGATGGCAGGCGGCTGACGAATACCTTTCCGGGAATGTGCGCCGGAAACTGGAAACTGCCCGCGCCGCCGCCGAAAAATACCCGGAATTTGCTGTAAATGTGGAAGAACTGGAAAAGGTTCAGCCTAAAGACCTGACTGCACCGGAAATCAGCGTCCGCATCGGATCCCCTTGGATAGATACAAAATATTATAAGCAGTTTATGTTTGAACTGTTCCAGACCCCGTATCATTTACAGGGAAGGAAAATCAATATTGTCTATTCGGACGTTTCCGGTGAATGGAGCGTCCGCGGGAAAAGTGAGGACAGCCGGACAAACACCCGCGTCTGGAACACTTACGGTACGAAGCGTATCAATGCGTATGCAATTTTAGAAGCCAGCCTGAACCAGCGGAGTGTCCAGATCTTCGACACCCATTATGACGCGGACGGCAAGGAGACCCGCGTGCTGAATGAGAAAGAAACGGCAATCGCCCAGCAGAAGCAGGAAGCCATGAAAGAAGCATTCCAGAACTGGATATTCAAAGACCCCGACCGGCGGACTGACCTGTGCGCTACTTACAACCGGATGTTTAATTCCATGCGCCCCCGCGAATATGACGGGCAGCACATCAATTTTATCGGCATGAACCCGGAGATCCATATGGAACGCCACCAGAGGAATGCCGTCGCCCGCTCCCTTTACGGAGGGAACAGCCTGCTGGCCCATGTGGTAGGCGCGGGGAAAACCTATGAAATGGTAGCTACCGCCATGGAAAGCAAGCGGCTGGGTCTGTGCAAAAAATCCATGATCGTCGTGCCGAACCATTTAACGGAACAATGGGGCGGCGATTTCCTGGCGCTCTATCCCGGCGCAAATGTGCTGGTAGCTACAAAAAAGGATTTTGAACCGAAGAACCGGAAAAAGTTCTGCGCCCGTATCGCCACCGGCGATTTTGACGCGGTGATTATCGGCCATTCGCAGTTTGAAAAAATCCCGATCTCCCCGGAGCGGCAGAAAGCGATTATTGAGGAACAGATTAACGAAATCGTAGACGCAATCGCGGAAGCAAAAGCAAATAAGGATGAAAAATTTACGATCAAGCAGATGGAGCGCACGAAAAAGAACCTGACCGCAGATCTGAAAAAACTCCATGACAAGAAAAAAGACGACACCGTATATTTTGAAGAACTGGGCGTTGACCGCCTGTTTGTAGACGAGGCGCATTCGTTCAAAAACCTTTACATGCATACAAAAATGAGGAATGTGGCCGGCATCAGCCAGACAAAAGCACAGAAATCCAGCGACATGTTCGCCAAGTGCCGTTACATGGACGAGATCACCGGCGGGCGCGGCGTTGTATTCGCCACCGGAACCCCCGTAAGCAATTCCATGGTGGAGCTGTACACTATGATGCGTTACCTCCAGTACAATATGCTGGAGCAGGGCTACCAGGACAGCACCGGAAAGACACGCAGCCTGAAACACTTTGACAACTGGGCGGCGACATTTGGGGAACAGGTGACAGCGGTGGAATTAAAGCCGGAGGGAACCGGATTCCGGTTAAAAACACGATTTGCAAGGTTCTACAACCTGCCAGAACTGATGAACCTCTGGAAAGAGGCCGCCGATATCCAGACCGCCGACATGCTGAAGCTTCCGGTTCCGGAGGCGGAATATATTACGATCCAGACGGAGCCAAGCGAAGCACAGAAAAAAATGGTAGAGGGACTGGCGGAACGGGCGGAAAAGATACGAAGGGAAAAAATAGACCCCAGTCTGGATAACATGTTGAAAATCACATCGGATGGGCGGAAACTGGCCTTAGACCAGCGTATCATGAACCCGCTGCTTCCTGATGACCCCGGCAGCAAAGTCAACGCCTGTGTGGAGAACGTGTTCCAAATCTGGCAGGAAAGCACCCCGTCAAAAGGCACACAGCTTATCTTTTCCGACCTCTCCACCCCAAAAGGGCGGGCGGATCAGAAAAAGGAAACGGAAAAAGAAACAGAAGGGCCGGATGATGGGAAAGAGCCGGAAACCGGTGAAGAAACCGTTATGGAAGCCAGTGTTTACGAAGATATACGCAAGAAACTGATTGCAAAGGGAATCCCTGCGGAAGAGATCGCTTTTATCCATGACGCCAATACGGAAAACCAGAAAGCGGAATTGTTCGCCAAAGTCCGCAGCGGCCAGGTGCGCGTCCTCTTAGGAAGCACCCAGAAAATGGGCGCAGGAACCAACGTGCAGACGAAGCTCATCGCTTCCCATGACCTGGACTGCCCCTGGCGTCCTGCGGATTTAGAGCAGCGCGCCGGCCGTATCGTCCGCAGGGGCAATGAGAACAGCCATGTAAAGATCTTCCGCTATGTGACAAAAGGAACCTTTGACGCATACACCTGGGGGCTGGTGGAATCGAAGCAGAAATTCATCGGCCAGATCATGACCAGCAAGTCCCCGGCCCGCTCCATTGAGGATGTGGACGCCACTGCCCTTTCCTACGCGGAAGTGAAAATGCTGGCTACCGGCGACCAAAGAATTAAAGAAAAGATGGATCTGGATATCCAGGTGACAAAGCTGAAAATGCTCAAATCCAACCACACGGCACAGCAGTATGAAATGCAGGATAAAGTGAGGGGCTATTATCCCAATAAAATCAAGGAAACAGAGCTGCTCATCGACTGCCTGAAGGCCGACCTGCCTCTTTTGGAGGCGCATCCTGTCAAAGAGGACGCTTTCAACATGGAGGTTATGGGGACTGTCTACACAGACCGGAAGGAAGCGGGACAGGCCATCGTTGCCGCCTGCCGCCTGATGGACGACCCGGACAGGGATGTGGAGCTGGGCAGTTACCGGGGCTTTCCGATGAAGCTGTCTTTTGACGGCACGAAATTTAAAGTCACCATGAAACAGCACCTGACCCATACGGCGGAATTATCCAGCGATGTGGTGGGGAACATCACCCGTATCAACAACGCACTGGAGAAGATCCCCCAGAGCCTGAAAAACCACCAGGAGAATTTAGAGCGGCTGCATACGGAACTTGAGAGCGCAAAGGAGGAAGCGGAAAGGCCCTTCCCCCAGGAGGAAGAACTGGCGGAGAAATCCGCCCGTCTTGCGGAACTGAACACCGTTCTTGACAATGAGGAAAAAGGGCGCGGCTCCGGGAAGGAAACGCCGGAGGAAGAACCGAGGCGGGAAGAAAGCGAAACGCCGGAGAGAGCCGCCGGTAAACCGTCCATATTGAAATCTTTAAAGGAATACGAACGCCCCACGCCGGTCATTTCCGGCAGGGAGAAAAGCCAGGAACGGGAGGTGATCTAGTGCGGAAAAGCGAAGGGCGCACAATCGGGCTTTTCTTTAAAGTTTCTCCGGAAGAAATGGAACTGATTGAAAAGAAGATGGCGCAGGCAGGAACACAGAATAAACGCGCTTATCTCAGGAAAATGGCGGTAGACGGCTATATCGTACACCTGGATATGGAAAGCGTAAAGGAACTGTGTAAGCTCCTGCGCTCCATATCCGCAAACACAAACCAGATCGCCCGCCGCTGCAACGAAACACGGAACCTCTATGCAGAGGATGTGGAGGATCTAAAAAAAGGATATGCGGCGGCGCAGGCCGGGCTTCTGGGACTGCTCCGGAAGTTTGCCAGCCTGTGAATGGACGGGCGCGGGAGGAATGTATCTTCCTGCGTCCGTCTTTTTTTATTTCAAAACAGTTTGGAGGTGAAACATATGCCCGGAGTGACAAAAGAACAGATCGGGCGGGCAAAGGAGTGGGATCTGCTTTCCTATCTACAGGCTTATGAGCCGCAGGAATTAAGGAGGTGCGGCGGCAGTGAATACCGCACCGTGACCCATGACAGTTTAAAGATATCCAACGGGAAATGGCACTGGCACAGCCGGGGGATCGGGGGCAGGACGGCCCTGGACTACCTGATCAAAGTGCGGGGAATGGGCTTTGTCCCTGCCGTGGAACTGCTTTGCGGCGAACGCGGGGCGGCTGCATGGGAAAGGCCGGAACCGGGGCAAAAGGAACGGCAGCAGAAGCCATTTTCCCTCCCGGAAGAAAACCGGTGCGGGAAGGCGATGGTGTCCTATTTACAAAAACGCGGCATAGACGCGGACATCATCAGCCAGTGCATCGGGGAAAAAATTTTGTATGAGAGCCGCCGTTACCAGAACTGTGTCTTTGTGGGGCGCGATCCGGAAGGAAAAGCGCGCTATGCCTGCCTGCGGGGAACCCATGGAGATTTTAAGATGGATGTGGACGGGAGCGACAAGCGGTATGGATTCTGCCTGCCCGCGTCGGATCAGGAAAGCCCGTTCCTTGCGGTGGCGGAAAGCCCCATTGACGCGCTCTCAGTCGCTACCCTTTTAAAGCTCCAGGGAGAAGATTTTGGGAGGAACCATTACCTGTCCCTTGGCGGCACTGCCCCACGCGCCCTGCTCCGGTTCCTCCGCGACCATGAAGCCGTCACCCATATCAGCCTCTGCCTGGACAATGACCGGGCCGGAATTTTGGGGATAGAGAAGATCCGGGAGGCAGTCCGGGAAGATGCCACACTTTCCCGGCGCATCCAGGTGATTGCGGACAATCCGCCTGCCGCCGGTGGGAAAGACTATAATGAGCTGCTCTGCCAGAGGGCGGCGGCCCTGCGTCCCGCTTCCCGATATGAAGAACGGGCATAGGCAGGAAACATAGGGGAACAGCAAACTGTCAATGAATCCAAATAAACTATAGAAAGGGGGGATCCGCATGGCGGTTTCCGACCTGCTCCCGCGTAAAAGCATGGGGAGCAAATCCCGCAGGCAGACGCTCCATGACCGTCTGGATTACGACCAGAAAGAAAAAAAGACCAAAGACGGGGAACTGGTGTCTTCCTATATGTGCAGCCCGGAAACCGCCGCTGAAGAATTTGAAATGAGCAAGCTGCTCTACGAAACCGCCACCGGGCGGAGCCAGCCGAAGGAGCGGGACATCATCTCCTACCGTATCATCCAGTCCTTCAAGCCGGGTGAAATTACGCCGGAGGAAGCCAACAAACTGGGCTATGAGCTGGCCATGAAATTCACGAAGGGAAAACACCAGTTTCTTGTCGCCACCCATGTAGACAAAGCCCATATCCATAACCATGTGGAATTTAACAGCACCAACCTGGAATGTGACGGCAAATTCAATAATTTTTATAATTCTGCCCTCATCCTCCGCCGTCTGAACGACCAGATCTGCCGGGAACACGGATATTCGGTGATTGAAAAGCCGAAAGCCAGGGGACAGAGGTATCAGGAAAAGGCGGCGGCAAAGCGCGGGCGCAGCTATAAGGAGCAGCTGCGGCAGGCCATTGACCGGGTACTGCCAGACAGCAGGAACTTTGAGGACTTTCTGTCGCGCATGAGGAAGGAAGGGTACGAAATCAAACACCGTGGAAAGTCCCTGGAATTTTTAGCTCCCGGACAGCAGCGGTTCACCCGCTCCCAGCGTCTGGGGGACGCTTATACAAAAGAGGCCCTGCAGGAACGGCTCTCCGGAACACGCACAAGACCCGCACCGGTAAAACCGAAACGCCGGACAGCAGGCAGAAACGTCAATCTCCTTGTGGATATCCAGGCAAAGATGCAGGCCGGCAAAGGGAAAGGCTACGAACGCTGGGCAAAAGTGTTCAATCTGAAGGAGGCGGCAAAGACCCTGAATTTTCTTGTGGAAAACGGCGTCACCGACTACGGTGAACTGGAAACGCGGGCAGAAACTGCCGGGGAAACTTTTGATACACTCTCCCTCCGTATCAAACAGCTGGAAGGACGCATGGCAGAGGTAGCGCAGCTGAAAACGCACATCATAAACTATTCTAAAACGCGGGACATTTACAAAGAGTACAAAAAATCCCGTCATAAGAAAGAATACCGGGCGGAACATGCGGACGAGATCAGAAAGCACGAAGCAGCAAAGACGGCGTTCGACGCCCTGGGAGGGAAACCGATTCCTAAAGTGGCGCAGCTGTCGGAAGAATATGCCGCACTGCTGGCGGAGAAAAAAGAACGGTATGAGGAATACAAAGCAGCCCGGAAGGACATGATCGACTACCAGACTGCGAAGCAGAATGTTGACCGGATCCTGGGGCTGGAACCGGCGGAAAACGGACAGCAGAAAAAGCAGGAAACGGAGCGTTGAGCTGGCCGCCGGACGAATCGGGAACGGAAGAAAGGATACAGTTTGCCGGTATGGCGGCTGTACCCTTTCTTTTTTTGCGTAAAAATATATTCACTGATGAGATGTGTTATAGTATAATGGAGATGTTGGAAAATCGGAATTTATTAAGTCCAGGAGGGTTATATTATGACGATTAAAGAAGCTGTCAGGGAGAGGCATATGGTTCGGAAATACACCGATAAGCCAATTCCAATAGATATTGTGAAGCTATTAGAGGAAAGAATTGCTGAAAATAATAAACTCCATGATTTAAGGCTGGCACTTGTTACAGGCAATTCGGATGGGCTTTCGGGTGTCGCAAAACTGCTTTTAGCAAAGGGAGTAAATAATTATATTGTCCTTGCCGGTCTTGATACATCTGGGTTAGATGAAAAACTCGGATACTGCGGTGCTGATATCGTTTTGTATGCTCAGACACTTGGCCTTAATACTTGGTGGGTAGGCGGTATGTATAACGGCAAAGGTGCAAAGAAAAATCTTGACGATCCTTCTGTCAGAGTGAACGGGGTTATTGCCATTGGGTATGGCTTAACGCAAGGGGTTCAGCACAAATCTAAAACCGCAGAAGAGGTAAGCAAGTACGATGGAAAGCCGCCACAGTGGTTTCTTGACGGCGTTGACGCTCTGCTGTATGCCCCTACTGCATTAAACAAACAGGCATTCAAGGTAGCGGGCAGCGGAAATAAGGTTTCTATTGAATGCGATAGCGGACACTTTGCGGGAATTGATCTTGGGATTGGCAAGTACCATTTTGAAGTGGGGGCAGGCAAAGATAATTTTGAATGGGTTTGACAAATCCCAGTTTGAAGGAGCAGACTAATGGACAACAAAATTGATGCGTTACTTAATAAACCGTGTTATGTCATTGACTTTTTACCTCAAAAGGTATCTAAGACATCTAACGGACATTTTTTTGATGTTGAGTATTATTTGCTTAACAGCGAAAAGCGCCATGAAATGAAAAATAAATATGTTAATATCATATTGAAGTTGATGTGCTATTACCGTACTTCCATTTTATGGAATGGGTGGAATGATAATCCGAAACCAGAAGATATCGATGCTGCTGTCAGTGAGATTATGGAAAATCATTCCGGAACACTAAATATCCTGTTTTCAGAGGAAAATGCTTTATTGGTTTTTGAATGGGACTGTCTAAATTTAAGTGCTTATAACTTATCAGAAAACATGAAAGAAATAGTAGGAAAGATTGCATTGTCTGAAGGCTTTTTCTGCTGGAGAGGAGCGGATTAAATTGCAGTTTGCAAGGCTGATAACAGAAATATTTTCATGAAAAATCAGAGGTGATACGAATGGGAAATTTCAAGCCGGGAGACAAGGCTTTTATAGTGGAATCAAACCGCACTGTGCGGGAGGTAACTGTAATAAGACATTCCGGTGGAATGTATCTTATCAGATTTGCTGAAGGAGGCGGTATTCAGGTTCGGGGACATAGATTATTTGTCTCTCAGGAAGAAGCTGCGGCAAGCATACAGACAGATAAAGAAATGTCGAAAAGATACCGTAGCCCATATGAGTACGAACATTAGACCGAAGGTTTATGATAAGGCGAAATATAGATGATGACAACCTTAACCGGGGGGACAGGATTCTGTTTGAATAAAGAGGTGTTTTATGGATAAGAAAAAAGGAATTGGGGTAATTACGGGTTTATGTGCGATTGCTATTGTTGGAACGAAGCTGTTTAAGTTTTTAAGCGGGGAAGAAAAATATAGTAATGACTGGATGGAATCATTATCCGATGAAGAACTTGAATCTGAACGCGAAAAAGTCAGGCAAGACTGGTGTTCCGCGGAGAAAGATTTTTCAATGGCCGTAAAATTAGAGAGTATATTAAATCAGTTCGATAAAGAAATGAGCAAAAGAGCCTGGAAAGACAAGAAAGAATATGGTTATCCAAAGCACGGTGAGCATGGCTGGTATTTGTCTGAGGATGATTAACCAAAAGTTTAGATTTATTTGCAGATTTGCGGTTAATTCCGGCATATGAATGATACCATTTAAAATCTTAGGAGAAACAATTATGTACAAATTACTTGGAGCAGATGGAAAACAGTATCTCTCTGAAACGCCGGGCGCTTTCGGCGGGAACAGCAAGCAGAAAATCTATGGCCGTCTTGACTGCCGCTCTGCCCTCTCCACAATCAGGAGATTTCCTGGCAGCTATGAAGAATACCGCGTATTCTTTGCCGACGAGAAAACGGCTCTTGCCGCCGGATACCGTCCATGCGGGAATTGTATGCGGAAGCAGTACCAGGAATATAAGGACAATCCAGAAGAATACCGGCGCAAATTCGGCCTGTGATCGGAACGCCGGGGAACGAAGCGAGGCGATTATTTGGAAAATCAAAGGTTTACACCACTGCCCTTTATGGATTCGCATACAATAAAAAATATTGCTGAACAGAACAATACCGCATTGAAGCAGCTATTTGGCGAAAAAATACGCAAAAACTTTCTGATACAGATAAAAGATCAGGTTCTGAAAGAACTGGGATTTGATAATCTCATAAAATATTATGATTTCCGCTGGTCAGATGCGGAAATGGTCACAGGGGCAGGCGAAGCCCCGGAATACGATATATGCAGGATGGTTGTCGGGATACACCGGGCATATTCCATTTTCCTTACCAGGCAGGAAGTACGGGATAATGAAAGAAACGATTCCTACAGGAGGCGGCTTATTTCCGAGACGTTAGAGAAAATCCGGTTCCGCCGGTATGCCGGTTCCTATTTCAGAAAGATGACACTATTTTCAGGAGAGGAATTTTTATATTATCCTCTGCCCTATGAGCTTTTTGCAGTCGCGGTTAAAATGAGCCTGCTGCTGAAAGATAACTATGGGCTGAAGCGCTGGCAGTTCTATTACGGCATACTGCATAACGGGCTTTCCGCCCTGACACTCATGGAAGATAATCTTCCCGGCGGCGCATATCCCTTATGCCGGGGCATGATTGAGATATATGTAAAGTTTCTGCTGTTAAACAGGCCGGAGGCTCTTTGTGCCGATTATGAAAAATTCCGGATGTATGAAGTGGAACAGTCCTGTTGCAGCCAGAGGTATCCGGAAGAATTTCATACGCTTTTTAAGAAACGCATCTGCCAGAGTGCAAAAAGCAGAGCGGACTATCTCCATTTTGGATGGGTGGATTCCATTGACGGATACCATTCCATAGTGACAAAAACTCCTTACTCTGTATATGGGATCCTGGCTTACCTGAAATGTAAAGATACTGACAGAAATCCGGAGCTGGAACAGCTGGAATATTTTTATAAATCGTGCCATGCCTATACCCATGGAAGTGTGCAGACGGCCATTTATCCTGTACTGCACTATTTTGAAATCTCAATCATGCTCTATTATGTGATCCGCAGTACGTTTTTACTGCTGTGCGGGGAATTGGATATAGAAAACAGCATTGACGGGAATGATGTGATCGCCATGATTGACAGGGATTTTGCCGTATTATACGGACAATATAAAAGGCGGTCTACAGATAATTTTAAAAACTATTATAACTGCCAGAAGGGGGTATACGAAAATGAAAAAAGGTAAAATGCTTGGCCTGATCGTCCGGCAGGCAAGGGAAGAAAAGAACTGGACACAGCAGGAACTGGCCGACAAAATGGGAATCCCTGTTGATAAAGTGACAGAACTTGAAAATGGTAATGCAGATCCGTCTATGACAGAAACAGCGGGATATTTTTTCCTGCTGAATATCTCTCCGGATATTACGATGTATGAAGATAATGCAGAAGACGCATTGCGGATGAACCGTCTCTTCCGCGAACTCCAGACACTGACGCCGGAACAGTTTGACAGGCTGTGCAGGTCTGTCAGCCATATCAGGCGGTGGCGTGAAAACCGTCCGGATGTTATCACGCTGGACGATTACTGGAAAGCCATAGAGAAGGAATCTGCCGACAAATAAAAATTCGGATTTTTCAGTGTGGGTATCCGACAGCCTGTCTGGTATCCACACTTTATTATAATTCGTCCAGGCCGTCTATCAGCCTATACAATTCCTCTATATCTTCTTTTGTCCACACAGGCGCATATTTTCGGCAGGTATCTTTTGCAAAGCACTTTTTGTCTGAACATTTTTTTACGCCGGCACACTTGATGAAATATACAATTCTGGCAATGTCCCATACAATGATATATGCAAAAATCAGTACAGCCGAACCGGCGGCAAATAAATCAAAAATCCACTTCATACAGATGTATTCCCTTCTTTTTGTTTGAGCAGTTTTTCCAAAAAGCCTTTACGCTTTCCTTCCTGTTCCATATCGGTCACGGTATCTTCCAGGTGCATCAGCCACACCCGGTACATCGGCATGGAAGTTACCGCAAACTGTAACAGATCTTTTTCCGTCCAGCCGTTCAGCTTACTGCATCTATGGGCCAGTTCTGTCAGCCTGCTTTCCCACTCTTCGTTATCTATTATATGCGTTATCTCATATGCCTGCATAGAGTTTCTCCTTGTCTGGTGTGCATATTTATATACTGTTTAATTATATAGTATATATTCTTTTCCTGTCTATACCGTAAGTATTTATTTTTAAAATATATGTCTATAATAATTTTGACAGGAGAGGTATGGAAATGAAATATTTACACATCAGGATCATGGAATTGCTGCAGGAAAAGAAAATAAGCAAGACAAAAATCTGCAAAGATTTAGACCTTCAGAGAGGGAATTTTAACCGATATTGCAGGGACGAATTTCAACGTGTGGATGCGAACCTGATCATCAGGCTGTGCGATTATTTTGACTGCGATATTGCGGATCTGCTGGAAATATGTGAAAGGTAATAAAGAGGACACGGGAATTGATACGCCCGTGTCTTTTTCTCTCTGTCTGCCGCCGCTCAGCGTTTCAGCCCTTTGATGATCGCCAGTACATTCTGGCGGCTTTTTTCGTCCAGCGCCTCCATGTCTTTCTGCATCTCGCGGTATTCTGACGGATGGCTGTTGCCGTCGTCAAAAAATTCCGACGGCGTGACATCCAGGTATTCACAGATATAGAAAAATACCTGCATGGACGGAAAGCCGTTCCGGTTTTCAAGCCCGTTGATATATCCGGGGCTTTGCCCGATGGCAAGGCTCATTTCTCTTGCGGACACTCCCTTCCGCTCTCTCAATTTTATCAGTCTGTCGTAAAATAAGTCCTCAAACATAACATGCCGCCCCTTTTGTATAATTGTACCCTACACCTATGGTATTTATATCTGGACAAACTGTATATTTTGATTGAGTTATCCAGTTATACTGGATATAATATTAAATATGAACGATTTGACACGACAGGAGGATGATCTGATGAAAAACAGGAGTTTTTTCGCAAGAAGCTGGCACAGCTGCCTGACGGTATCTGCATTTTTCTTTGTGCTTCTTGCAGCCGGATGCCAGCCAGAAAGCCACGCAGAAAACCAGCCGGAAAGCACGGGCCAGACAGAAATCATAGAGACAGAAAACCCACCGCAATATGTTTCTGACACATCACCGGAAGACTGTATTGTCTGCGGCGAAGGGAAGGGAACCGTTCTGCCTTTGTACCGTGGGCAGGAAAATCTCGGTATTGTCAATCTGAACTCTTTTGACCTGGCTCCTGTCACGATCAACCGCTATGATGATTTTGGGAAACTGATTGAGGAAGCGGAACAAGGCTCGTCTACTCATATCACCAATACCGGAGAAGGCGGATTCTTCCTTTCCGTGACGGCAGATACAAACAGAGGGTACGCCCATGGGCACTTGTCTTTCGATAAAAATAAAGCACTGGATATGGAAAAAACAGCTTCCCACCTGTGTTCGGACTGCCTGAATCAGATGATGGAACATTGCTGGTCGGACGTGCCTTTCTGTATGGGAGTGATTGACTTCAGCACTGGGGAAATACGGCTTTTTGAAGAAAAGATCACGGCTTTTACTTTTGGAAATTATTATATTTCCTGTGACAGCCGCGATATGGATGAAGGTGATTTAAGAGAGATAGACCTGCTGATTTTTTATTGTCCTGAACGGTATCAGGACTGAATCTGCCGCGCGGAGTGCGGCAGGGGCGACCGGAGGGAGTACACACGGGCCCTGCCTGTGTGAAAAGCCACACCGCAAGGTGTGTTCGCAAAAAAGCGGCAGCGCATTTTGCCGGGGCTTGGGGTGTCCCCAACAAGCAAAACGAGAACGCCGCAGGCGGGCAAGTGGTGGATTGGAATATCCGTAAAGGATATTCTAATCCATTGCTTGCCGCTGTTATACCGAAATTGAATCAAATGGAACTAACGCTGCCCCAAATGTTTCGAGAATGCGGATTATTTTACGGATAATCGTACACAAATCTTGAACTCGCGGAATTTATCGGGTATAATAGAATAACTCTCACTATCATTGAATGAGCGGGGTATGATTTGATGAAGATAAGCTATAAAAAATTATGGGTGCTGTTAATTGAGAGGGACATTCCGAAATCAGCTTTACGGCTGGAGATCGGGCTGTCTCCGAGTACGGTGAGCAAACTTACAAAAGGGGAGGAAGTAGCTCTTTCCGTCCTTCTGCGTATCTGCGACTACTTAAACTGTGACATTGGTGATATTTGCGAAGCCGTGAAGGACGGCAGACAATAAATTTTAAAACGCAAGCCGAAAATCAGTAATTATTCGTGCAGCCCCAAATAATCCTCAAGTAATGGAGATGAAGATATGGCGTACCAGAGCGAAGCAGAATTAGAGCTGCAATTTATTGAGCAGCTGAATAAACAAGGGTATGAATCGGTTCAGATACCTGACTATGATGCCCTTGTTGAAAATTTTAAAGCACAGTTTGAAAAATTCAATGAATCAAAGCTGGATACTTCGTTGACAGAAAAGGAATGGGAGCGGATTTTTAATCATATGCTTGGAAAATCCGTTTTTCAGAGTGCAAAAATTTTAAGGGATAAGTTTGTTTTGGAGCGTGAGGATGGTACAAAGGTTTATTTGTCCTTTTATGATGCCGACCATACCAAAAATATTTTTCAGGTAACGCACCAGACAACAGTAGTTGGAAAATATGTAAATCGCTATGATGTTACGATTTTAGTAAACGGTCTTCCGCTGATTCATGTAGAATTAAAACGCAGGGGAATTGATATTCGGGAAGCCGTAAATCAAATTATGGGAAGATACAAAAAGCATTCATTTACCGGTTTGTACCACTACATACAACTTTTTGTTGTTTCCAACGGAGTTGATACAAAATACTTTGCAAATTCTGATAAGGAATGGATGCATAGCCTTGCTTTTTTCTGGACTGATTTTGATAATGTCCGAATCACGAATTTGAAAGATTTTTCCCTTAATTTTCTTGCGCGGGATCATATCATCAAGATGTTTACACGCTATATGATATTGAATGATACCGATAAGAACTTGATGGTAATGCGGCCATATCAGGTATATGCAGTTGAAGCTCTTGTGCGTCAGGCTACTTTGACAAACCGAAACGCCTATATCTGGCATACTACCGGTGCAGGAAAAACATTGACTTCCTTTAAGACGGCACAAATACTTGCTGCAAATCCAAATATCAAGAAGGTTATATTTCTGGTTGACCGTAAAGATCTGGATTCCCAGACAACAGAGGAATTTAATAAATTTGAATCCGGATCCGTTGATGCCACTGACAGGACAAACATACTTGTCAAGCAAATGCAGGATAAAAATAAACAGTTGATCGTCACAACGATACAGAAGATGGCCAACGCTGTTAAGCGTCCGCAATATGCAAGGATTATGGATGCATATAAGGATGAAAAAGTTGTATTCATCGTTGATGAATGTCACCGCAGTCAGTTTGGGGATATGCACAAAGATATTGTCCGGCACTTTCAAAAAGCACAGTTTTTTGGTTTTACCGGCACTCCGCGTTTCCCGGAAAATGGGAAAGTCGAAGGAAAGATTACGCAGACAACGGAAATGCTTTTCGGAGAATGCCTGCATAATTATTTGATTAAAGATGCGATTTTTGATAATAATGTCCTGGGATTTCATGTGGAGTATATCAACACGCTGAAAGGGGACTTTGACTGGGATGATCCCACTACAGCGGATGCGATTGATGTGGGTGAATTATATCTTTCGGAAGAACGGATGTCATTGATTGCAAACCATATTGTCCAGAACCATAAATCAAAAACACGAAACGGACAATACACAGCTATTTTTGCGGTTTCTTCCATAGAAGCTCTGATAAAATATTATGATATATTTAAACAGATTAAACATGACCTGAACATTGCGGGTATTTTTTCTTTTGGACAAAACGAAGAATCCGAAGGCAAAGATGAACACAGCCGTGATGCGCTGGAGCGTATCATTGATGACTACAATGGCATGTACAATACTAATTTCTCTACGGATACCTTTTCTGCTTACCATAAAGATATATCAGACAGGGTAAAAGGGAAGAAAACAAAACCGCTGGACATTCTGATTGTTGTAAATATGTTCCTAACCGGATTTGACAGCAAGCCACTCCAGGTTCTTTATGTAGATAAGGATTTGAAGTATCATGATCTGCTTCAGGCTTATTCCCGTACTAACAGAGTGGAAAAGGAAACAAAGCCATTTGGTATTATTATCTGTTACCGTAATTTGAAAAAGCAGACGGATGACGCTCTCACACTATTTTCAATGGGGCATCCAGAAGCCGCTCTGGTTCCTTCTTATGAGTATTTTGTTGAAAAATTCAATGAGATGGTGATTAAACTCCGGGAGATCGCACCTACTCCAGAAGCCATTGATACCATGCAGGATGAAAATGATCAGCGTACTTTTGTTCTGACCTTCCGGGAACTGACAAAGTATCTGCAATCTCTGAAAACCTTTGTTGAATTTAGTTTTGACAAAGATCAGCTGCTTATGACAGAGCAGGAACATGAGGATTATAAAAGTAAATACAAGGCACTCCATGCAAGGATTACGAACGACCGTACTGTGGTATCCGTATTAAATGACGTCGATTTTTGTATCGAGCTAATGGAAAGTGACCGGATTAACGTTGCTTATATCATGAACTTGATCCGCAATATTCATTTTGATGATGCCGAACAGAAAGATTATGATATTAGGCAGATCAAAGAAGAACTTTCGAGAACGGACAATCCCCAGCTTCTCCGCAAGGTGGAAATTTTGCAGGCTTTCCTGGATGATGTTGTTGTTGCTTTGAACAGTGCGGATGAAATTGATGCGGCTTATAATGATTTTGAGAATGAAGAAAAGAGGAAAGAAATTGCTGCTTTTGCCGAAACGGAAGATATTGATTCCAAAATGCTTACGGATATAATCTCTGAGTATGAATTTTCTGGTACGCTGGATGTCGGCAATATCCGCGACCGCATAGAGAAACCTATGCCGCTGCTGAAAAAAAGATCGCTTGTAAACCGCATTACTGATTTCATTAGAAAACATTCTGAAAAATATGAATAAGGAGACAGATAAAAATGGATAACTCAATTCAAAACCACCAGAAAGAGCTTTGCACAAAACTTTGGGCCATGGCAAATGCTCTCAGAGGAAACATGGAAGCTTATGAATTTAAAAACTATATTCTTGGCATGATTTTCTATTATTATCTGTCGAACAGGACAGAAAAGTACATGGAAAATCTTTTGAAGGATGATGGAATTACCTATACGGACGCATGGGCGGATGAAGAATATCAGGAAGCTGTTGTAGAAGAAGCATTGCGCGACCTTGGCTATATAATTGAACCGCAGTATCTTTTCGGCCAAATGGTCAAAATGGTTGAAAACCGTTCTTTTGATATTGAATTTTTGCAAAAAGCGATTAACGCGTTGATGGAATCTACCATAGGGAACGAATCACAGGAAGATTTTGAAGGACTGTTTTCTGATATGCAGCTTGATTCTACCAGATTGGGGCATACGGTAAAGGACAGAAGTGCGGTTATGGCTAAAATTATCGCAGCTCTGGATGAAATCAATTTTAATGTGGAAGATACGAAGATTGATATACTTGGAAATGCGTATGAGTATCTGATTGGCCAGTTTGCGGCGACTGCCGGAAAGAAGGCAGGGGAATTTTATACTCCTTCCGGCCCTGCAGAACTGCTATGCCGGTTAGCCTGCCTGGGACTTACAGATGTAAAAGATGCCGCCGATCCAACCTGTGGATCCGGTTCGCTTCTCCTTCGTTTGAAGAATTACGCGAATGTAAGGAATTATTATGGACAGGAGCTAACATCAACAACATATAACCTGGCTCGTATGAACATGATTCTGCGTGGTATCCCATACCGTAATTTCAATATTTATAACGGAAACACACTGGAACATGATTATTTTGGAGAAAAGAAATTCCGTGTGCAGGTGGCTAATCCTCCATACTCGGCAAATTGGTCTGCGGATTCAAAATTTCTGGAGGACGAGCGATTCAACGAGTATGGCAAGCTGGCTCCCAAAAGCAAAGCGGATTTTGCTTTTGTACAGCATATGGTTTACCATATGGACGAGGATGGCCGTGCAGTTGTCTTACTGCCCCATGGTGTTTTGTTCCGGGGTGCTGCGGAGGAAGTGATTCGTAAGTATCTTATCCAGAAAATGAATGTTTTGGATGCTGTTATCGGCCTTCCGGCTAACTTATTTTTCGGAACAGGGATTCCCGTTTGTGTCCTTGTCCTGAAAAGAGAGAGAAACGGAAATTCTGATAATATTTTCTTTATTGACGCATCAAAGGAATTTGAAGCGGGTAAAAATCAGAATATCCTTCGTGAATGCGATATTGATAAGATTGCGTCTGCATATGAGGCTCGCATTGATATAGATAAGTTTGCTCATGTTGCTACTATGCAGGAAATTGAGGAAAATGGATTCAATCTCAATATTCCCCGATATGTGGATACTTTTGAACCGGAAGAAGAAATTGATCTGAATGAAGTGGCTGCGGAAATACGAAAATTACAGGGTGAAATCAAAGATATTGATGCCCAGCTGAAACCTTATTTTGACGAGCTGGGACTTGATTTTCCCTTTGATGTGGAGGGAAGATAACTATGGCAAATGTATCCTCAAGTAACGGTCTCGAAAAGTATCCGAAGCTGCGGTTTCCGGGGTTTGAGGA
>BLLU01000098.1 GCA_011959105.1 Lachnospiraceae bacterium
CACCAAGGACGCGGAGATCTGGGACAGCTATATCGCCATGTACACCAAGGGCATGGATGAAGAGCATGTGGGCCACTGGAAGAATTATTTCGCAAGCTGCATGCAGCCCATTCCTTTCGGCTGGACTTCCATAGCCGGCTACTGGAACTACTGCGATGAGTATTTCAACAAGATCGGCATCCATGACAAAGTGGACAGCGGTGCTTCCAAGGCGGCGGACTTTGCCACCGAGGCCACGGAGAAGGCGAATCTGTACCATGCCCAGGCCATGATCGACTACTTCGGACCCGGCGGCTACAATGTGCTCACCGACGAGGAGATCGCCGAATACGAGCAGCAGATCGCCGACAATTCATAAATCTGCCGGACCGATTACGGCCGACGCTTAGAGATTGCAGGAGGGCGCTCTGCCCTTTGGCATATAGTGTAAAACATTTATCAGGAGGAGTAAGAATATGAAAAAGAAAGTTTTTGCAGCATTGCTTTCTGCCGCCATGGTTATGTCCATGATGACTGCCTGCGGCAATGAGCCTGGCACACCTGTCGACAATTCTACATCCCAGAGCACGGAGGAGAGCAGCGTGGAACCCAGCAGTTCTGAGGAGAGCAGCGCGGAGGAATCCACTGAGGAATCCACCCCGGAGAGTTCCGAAGAGGAACCGGCCGGCGGCCTGGCCGAGGCGGAGCCCCTGCCCGATCCCCTGTATCATTTTGCCATGGACGGCAGCGATGAAGGCATTCTGACCATGATCCAGACCGAGGACAAGGGCAGCAACACCGGCGCGACCTACGGTGTGACGGAGAGTTCCACCTATGTGGATAAAGAAGGCGCGGAGCAGCCTATCGTGGTGCAGTACGCCGAAGGCCCCGTGGGCAAATGTACTTATATCGACGGCAACTTTGGTCTGAAGCTGCCCGTGGAAGCCCTGAACACCAACGAGTATACCATTTCCTTCTGGATGAATGCCGACAGACTTTCCAACTATGGTCCCACCCTGCAGCTTGGCAGTAACATGGGCATGGCGGACACCGATGAAGGGGTTGCCGTAAAGTGGATCAATGTGACCCAGACCGAATGGGGTACCAGCAATGCCAAGATTTTCCCCGTGGTGTGGGACAGAAACTCCGAGACCGGCGTATGGCCCTGGGTGTATGCCGCGGATGATTCCATCCATGGCAAGAAGGAGTGGGTTCTGGTGACGCTGGTAGCCACCGGCGATATCTACAATTTCGCGGATGACGGCCTGGACAGAGTGGCGGCAAAATTCTACCTGAACGGCGAACTGGCATTTGACGCGGCAGAGGGGACTTACGGCGGTCTGGCTCCCGATGTCCTGACTGCGGAGGATAATTTTGAGTGCTTCTTCGGCATTAACTACTGGGACAGCGTATTCAAGGGATTCGTGGACGAGATGTACTTCTTTGACAAGGCTCTTACCGACGGTCAGGTTGCAAGCCTGTATCTGGAGGGCAATCCCAGCGTTGAGTCCGTGGCAGAGGCTCCTGCGGAGGCAGAGAATGAGGCGGAACCCGTGGCCATCGACCACAGCGCAGTGACCACCTCCGGCACCGTGCTGGGCGCTACAGATTGCAGCACCGGCTTCTGGAGCGAATTCTCCGAGGTGGTGGAAGTTCCCTCCGGTGAATCCGTGACGGCGAATTTCGTAAACTATACCGACGGACTGGCCAACTGGCACAACTTTGTAGTGGTACTGCAGAATGTAGCCGAGGTACATTCCGCGGACGCCAACGCCGACTATAAGGAATACGGTGTGGTTCGTGCGGATAACTTTGGATGGGGTGCAGGCTATGACGGCATTGCCACAGCGGAGTGTGATTGGAACTGGGATACTTTCGCCACGGATATGGACGGCGCGAAGGTGGAACTGACCATCACCAACAACG
Source organism: Lachnospiraceae bacterium (assembly GCA_011959105.1). GTDB lineage: Bacteria > Bacillota > Clostridia > Lachnospirales > Lachnospiraceae > Acetatifactor. The sequence goes on from BLLU01000098.1 coordinate 1,906, forward strand.
GCGAAACCGCGGATGTGGTGGCGAAGGTTACCTGTGCCGACGGCAAGGAATACAACCAGTCCTACAAAGGCATTGCCGTGGACGGGGATCTGTACTACTGCCTGACTGTGGAGAACGCGTTCCTGGACATCCAGTAATATTTGAACAGTTATAGATATCAATAAAAAAGAGGCTGTCATATTGTGGCGGCCTCCTTTTTTCTGTCTGTTGTTATAATTTATTTACCCTTCGCTCTCTTCCTCATAGTAAGCCTTTACTTTAATAGCCTGGTTATAATCACCGAAATCTTCTCCGAACAGGGTACATCCCCCCACATTGGCGGTATCTTTC
>BLLU01000099.1 GCA_011959105.1 Lachnospiraceae bacterium
GCTTTGGCAGCGTTCCCCTTACGCTGGTCATTCTGGTGCAATATCTGCTGGCAATCGGTATTGTCATGCTGCTTACATGGGTTTCCTCCTTTTTTGAAACTCTGCACGAAGACGCTTACCGGGATATGTTTTTATCTTTTACCATTCCTTATGCCATCGGCGCAGCAGTCTACTACGTCTCGCTATTTGTTGAAATCAAACATGCCAACAAAACTTTAGAAGAAATACGGAGGTATCAAGTTGAAAAAACAATCTGAAACAAAAAACCAAAACAAGGAGCCGCTTGGCTCATTGCCCGCTGGAATAAAAGGCGGCAGTTATCTAAATCTTGGGTTATATGCCTTTGCTGGTCTGGGAATGGAAGCTGTTTACGCATTCCTGCTGGAACCTGTCCTTTATGGAACTGCTATGGAAAACTGGAACGCCGGACAGACGATTGCGCACTGGCTCCTCACCTGCGCCACATGGGGAATCATTGCTTTCGCTCTCATAAAAAGTGCACGGGAGCGATACGGATTTGACCTGCTGGAAAAAAGAAAGCCCTTGCGGCTATGGCAATGGGGCTTAAGCCTGCTTTTTGTTTTGCTTGCATTCTGGCAGAGCTACCATTCCTGGGGCGGTTTTAAAGTATATCTGGAATATGCCGGAAAGGGACCTTTGCTCTTTGCCTTTCAGTATCTTTACTATGCATTTGAGACCATGCTGTTTTTACTGATCATCATATTTGGGCAAAAAGCCTGCGAAGTATGGTTCTGCAAGGAAGGTTTTCCCTACGGCGGCATCATCTGCGGTCTCACCTGGGGGCTGGGGCATATCCTCACCAAAGACTTTGCCACCGGTATTATGGGCGCCGCCCTCGGGTTTGCCTTTGGATGCGTATTCCTTTTAGTAAACAGAGATTTAAAGAAAGCATACCTCGTCCTGTTTTTCATGTTCGTGCTATAAGACAGCAACAGTTCCGCCTTCTGCCGAAAGCGGAACTGCCTTTCTTATTTAACGGTTCTTTTATCTTTATAGAGGGAAAACAAGAGCAAAATTCCCGCTATAGCCCCCATAAAAAGGAAGGATTGAATAAACGGCATGAACTGATAAGTTCCTCCCTGCCAGAAATCCGCAAACTCATTGGCGATGTACGTCATGGGAAAGGCAGCTGCAATTTTTTGCATCACATTCGGCAGTGCGCTTGTCTTTATCCCCATCATTCCGCATAAGATGATCATTAAAAAGTATATTCCCATTTCCACCCCAAAGACAATGCTGAATTTTTTGAAAAGATTGGCAAGCGCATGGGATATGACCAGTAAAATAACCCCTATCAAATATAATGATATTACAAGGCATAAAAAGGAAGAAACTGCAGGCACTGATACCTTCGTCACTGCCATCTGAAAAAATGCAAAAATCACAAAAGCAATCGTAAGCAGAATCAAATGCGCGAAGACCTTTGCCATGATCGCACTCTTTTCTTCAAATCCAAAAAGCCGCATTCTAAGAGGAATCCCTCTTTCAACCTCCTGTGCATACACAGCGCCGTATCCCAAAAACATAATCGACATGGGAATCACGATTGCCATTGAAAGCATAATCGAATCGGTCACCTTCTGCTGTATATCCGCCGGCAGCCCGCTTGCCACCGCCCTGGGCAGAAGCATGCACATCAGATTAGGAAAAATAATCCCAAAAAAGTGGGGCATGAGATTCCCGTTTAAGTTTCTCAATTCATATAAAACCATCTTCAAGGTACATTTCTTTTTCATGCTTCCATTCCTCCCTGTTTCTTATAAAACTGTTCCCTTGCATTGACAAATATCATTTCAATGTCCGAATGACTTCTCTTAAAATCCACATTATTCTTGATCAGCACCGCCGCCAGTTCTTCTTCCTCTCTTTCGTCCTTACAGGAGAGAGCAAGCTGGTGGTCTGTGGATTTCAATATTTTGATTCCCTGTGAAAGGGTTCGGTTTTCCGGCGTGTTTTCCAATAAGAACACCGCTTTGCCACAATACGTCTCAAATAACTCTTCCTTTTTCCCATAGGCAATCACTTTTCCCTGATCCAGAATCAAAAGCTTATCCGCCATCTGTTCCAGTTCCTCATAGTAGTGGGAAATGATTACCAGCGTATCATCTTTGTCCTTGTACCACTCCACCAGTTTCTCCATCAATTTCTGTCTGGTCTCAAAGTCCAGACCTGAAGTGACCTCATCGTAAAAAGTCAGCTCTGCATTCTGCATC
>BLLU01000100.1 GCA_011959105.1 Lachnospiraceae bacterium
CCCCCGGGCGGAGAAGCACCCGGCAATGGGAAGGAAGCACCCCCGGGCGGAGAAGTATCCGGCAGCAGGAAGAAAGTACCCGGCAGTGCGGAAGGAGGCAATTATGATAGAAGTGACCGGTTTACAGAAAAGCTTTGAGGATATCAAAGCGATAGATCAGATCACGGCCCGGATTGAGGAGGGGCATGTATTTGGACTGATCGGAACCAACGGGGCGGGCAAATCCACCTTTCTGCGGCTGCTCTGCGGCGTGCTGAAAGCCGACAGGGGACAGGTGCTGGTGGACGGGGCGAAAGTATATGACAATCCCCGTGTGAAAGCAAAATTTTTCTATATTTCCGATGAGATGTTCTTTTTCAAAAACGGCACTCCCCGGGACATGGCCCGGCTGTACGAAACCTACTACCCATCCTTCGACCGAAAGCGGTTCGAGGAAATGCTGGTGAAATTCGGCCTGGACGCAGGGCGCAGGGTCGACACCTTTTCCAAGGGAATGAAGAAGCAGCTGGCGGTGCTCTGCGGTATCTGCGCGGGCGTCAAGTATCTCCTCTGTGACGAGACCTTTGACGGGCTGGATCCGGTGATGCGGCAGGCGGTGAAAGCCCTGTTTGCCCGGGAGATGGAAGAGAGGGGGCTGACTCCCATTATTGCCTCCCACAATCTCCGGGAACTGGAGGATATCTGCGAGTATGTGGGACTGCTGCACAGGGGAGGGATACTTTTTGCAAGAGATCTGGATGATATGAAACTGAATCTGCACAAGGTACAATGTGTGGTTAAGACGCAGGCCACCCTGGAACATATCCGAAAGAACCTGGAGGTGGTGACCATGGATCAGAGGGGGACGCTGTATACCTTTACCATAAGGGGTACCCGGGAAGTACTGGTGGAGTATATGGAACTGCTGAATCCTGTATTTTATGAACTGCTTCCTCTTTCTCTGGAGGAAATCTTTATCAGTGAGACGGAGGTAAACGGATATGACATCAAAGCACTTATTTCTTAAGGGAATGAAGGAAGATCTGCGGCACAAAGTCTGGATGCTGGCGCTGTCCCTGCTGGGGAACTTTCTGGCCATGCCTGTGTTGTGGCTGCTGAATTACAGTGATGTGGCCTTCGCGGATGTCCGAATGCTGACATCCGAAATGACCGCCCGGCAGCAGGCCGAAGCCATCGCCCAGTCCACGGAAAGGATGATAAATTTTTTCGGAAAAGGGCTGGTAATTGCTGCCAGTATAATCGCTATTTTGGGGGCCGTGGTGGTGGGACTGGAGTGTTTTCACTATTTGCAGCAGAAATCCATGGTGGATACCTATCACAGTCTGCCTGTGGGCAAGACGCAGTTATTTGGGATCAAATATATAAACGGCCTGTTGATCTGGCTGGTTCCCTATCTGTTCTGTACGGTTCTGACTCTGGTATTTGCCGGGATTCTGCTGGCCAGGGTGGGAGGCAGTGGAGGAATTCTCGGGCTGATACTGGAGGCAGCCAAAAATACAGCGGTGCTTATGGTCCTGTTTCTGTTGATCTACCATCTGCTGCTGCTGGCCACCATGCTCACGGGCAATATGCTGAATACTTTGGCGGTGGCTTCTATCCTGGGCTGCGGCGTGATCGCCGCCTATGGGCTGACACTGGGTTTTACGACCACTTTTTTCCACACCCATTACGCAGAAATGAAAGGGCTGGCTCTGGCCAGCTATGGTTCGCCGCTGGCGGCTCCTTTTGTGCTGCTGGGTTCTTATTTAGACAATGATTCTCAAGTAGGGAACGGTTTCCCCGCCATTTTGCCCAAATGCCTGGCCATGGCTCTGACCCTGGGGGCGCTGGCATGGCTGGCCTATCTCAGAAGGCCCTCCGAGCGGGCAGGAAGGGGTCTTACTTTATGGTGGGTGGCAGGGCCGCTTCGCTTTTTTGTCAGTGTCCTGGGCGGTATGAGCGGCTGGGTTTTTATGTATTACCTGATGAGAGACAGCAACGGACACACGGTCTGGAGTCTTTTTGGAGCCTTACTGGGGGGCATACTGTGCTATGGTGTTTCGGATGTGGTGTTTTCCATGGACTTCAAGGCATTTTTCCGGCATAAGTGGGGTATGGGCATGGCTATGGGGGCCGCGTTGATGGTTTGTGTTGGATTCCAGGGAGACTGGATGGGATATGACCGTTATCTGCCGGATCAGGAACAGATTGTGGCGGCTTCCATTGCCTGCCGATCTTATGGCAATTACAGCCTGGAACAGATGCTGTACGGGATGGAATTTACGGATGCGGCCCGGATTTACGACTTTCTGGAGAGAGGCGTGGAGAATGCCCAAGGCCGGACACACAGCCCCGAAGATATAAGGGTGGAGGAGGCTTACAGCGGAGAACGGTTTGACCGAGACAATTTTGCGGTACGGGTGATGCTGGACAATGGGGACAGCTATACCCGCAGATACTCTTATTATGAGTGGGACGCGGATGTGGTGCTTCCTCTGCTGTGCAGTAAGGAATATGCGGATGCCGCTTATTATGTGAAGGGGCAGATGACGGACAACTGTACCAGTATGCGGTTCTGCTGGGAGATAAACGGGCAGAGCGAGACGGAGACTGACAGGAGAGAATTGATTCGGGAGGTGGCGGAGGCATACAACCAGGATCTGATGGAAAATCCCCAGGCAGTCATATTGGGGGAGGGCCGGCTGCTGGGGCAGATTGCCATGAGGATGCAGGAGGGAAGAATACGGTATCTGTATATAATGGACCATATGTCCCACACTCTGGAAGTGTTGGAAGAAAGCGGCATCCTGACCGACAGTCTGCCTTTTCGGACAGAGGATGTGAAGATCCTCACCTTTAATATATCGGCCAGTAAGTACTGGTACAGGGGAGACAGTCATATCAGCCCGGCGGAGCGGTGCATAAGAAGTTATTTTGGGGTATATCCGGAGAGCCTGCCGGATCTGCCGCCGGCGGAGGCAGCGCAGAACGAGGCGGAAGGAGGGAGCACGCAGTTTACACAGGTGCCTTCGGTTTACAGTTTTTCCATTACCGCTCCCGAGGAGATCGCGGAGCTGCTGCCCTTGATTCAGTTCAGTAATATGAGTTCCGGAGGCGTGTTCACGGGAGAGTTTGTGACGGATATATGTATCGGAGATGCTCGGGGCATGGAGTGGAACGTTTGTATGCGCAGCGGCATAATGCCGGAGAAGTATATCAGGAGATTTTTGGAGTATGTGGAATAGAAAATGTAGAATAAAATATTAATTCTGAAATTGCAATTTCCCCCGGGGCTGTGTATAATAAGATTAAAGAGACAGAGGTGAAGGCGGACAGGGGACTGATTTGCGGGACGGGCAGAGCATATAAAGATGTTCTGCCTTACTTGTATAGGGAAGGGATTTCTCTTACAGAGGGGAAGGACGTAAGGGGGGAGGGAGTATGGCAAAGGACACGCGTTTGATCAATATATATCTTAAGATACACCATAAAAGAACATTGACCATGGACGACCTGGGCTATTTGGCTGCGTATGACCCGGAGTGCTTTGAGAAAACCTGTAAAAACGTTATTTATAAGGTTCCTGAAATAAAGTCCATTATGGAACCGGAGGCCGCGGCCCCCCAAAAGGAGGAATCCGAACAGGAGTCCTTTGAATGGCAGAGTATAGAGACCCTTCTGAAGAATTTGCAGCGCCTGGAAATAAATGATTTTCCGGTGGAGAATATGGATGCGGACAAAGTAAAAAGTCTGCTGGGAAATTTGTATATGGAGCTGCTGTTTCCTCATAATGATCAGTACACCTTTGTCAATATGGCGGACAACGGACACATTTCCTTGTTTGACAAGAAGGCATAAACGGAGGCCGGGATTATAAATTGCCCCTGTTGGTGGAGGAGAAAGCATGAGAGAAATGAACGAACAAAAATATTCCCGCAATATGGCGCTGAGCCTGCTGGCGGGCATTGCACTGGGAGCGGTGATTACGCTGGCGCTGTTGTGGGCACTGGGCTATTTCCCCGGCAAGGGGCAGGGGGAAGCCCTGGAAACGGACAGCAGTCCTATGGCTGCTGCGGGGGAAGCCCCCCAACTGCCTGATCATGGGGAAACTGCTTCAGTGGAATCTTCGGAGTCTCAGAATGGGACCGGGCAGGGAGAGAACGGTTCCCAGGATAAGCCGGGTCAGGACAGCGGCGCTTCCGAAAGCGCTCAGGACAAGCCGGAACAGGGCAGCGGTGCTTCCGAAAGCGCTCAGGACAAACCGGGGCCGGAGGAAGGTTCTTCATCGGTCAGTCTGGACTTTCGGTTAAACGGCGGCTGGGATGGGGAGGAGGGCCATTACTGCCAGTACCTGGTCTCCATCATAAATGATTCCGGCAGTAAGATTACGGACTGGAAGATTACGGTGCCCGGCTTTGAGGGCTGCAGGGTGGATTCTTACTGGTGCTGTGAACTGGAGACGGAAGGAGAAAACCTGATCGTCACGCCTGCGGACTTTAATCAGGAAATCTGGGAGAACAGCAGAGTGGAGGGGATCGGCATTACCGTGGTGACGGAGAAGGAACGGGAACTGACAGAGGCGGTTCTGGAGGCGGAGACGACGGAGGGGAAGATCACCGCTGCTCTGGGGGATGCGCCTTTGCCCCGGTCTGATTCTTCTGACGTACAGGACGGGAATGCTCCGGCGGCAAGTAGCGGAAACGGGCAGACACCGGGACAGGAGACCGGACAAAGGCCCGATCAGGGGGCACAGAGTCAGGGAATGTCAAATCAGGGAGCCAAAGGTCCGGAGATCCGGACGGGGGATGAACTGGGGGGATTTGTGGTGACGGAGGGTACGCCGGTGGGGGATCACGGGCGGCTGCGGGTGGAGAACGGCAGCCTGGTGGATCAGTACGGGGAAGCCTACCAGATGCACGGCGTCAGTACCCATGGCCTGGCCTGGTTCCCGGAATATGTGTCGGAAGAGACTTTTCGCACGTTTCGCAGCGACTGGGACGCGGATCTGATGCGTCTGGCCATGTATAGTGATGAATATGGTGGATATAGTAATGGGGGAGATAAGAAGGAACTGAAACAACTCATAGACAGGGGAGTGGAGTACGCTTCCGGCCAGGGCATGTACGTGATTATAGACTGGCATGTGCTGGGGGAGGGAAATCCCAATATTCACAAAGAGGACGCCATTGACTTCTTTGATGAAATGTCTGAAAAATATGGGGACCAGGGCAATGTGATCTACGAGATCTGCAATGAACCCAATGGCGGCGTGTCCTGGAAGGATGTGAAAAAATACGCGGAAGAGGTGATCCCGGTGATCCGGGCCAACGATCCCTACGGCATCATTCTGGTGGGTACGCCCCAGTGGAGCCAGCTGATCGGGGATGCTGCCGCCGACCCCATAGAGGGTTATGACAACATTATGTATACTCTGCATTTCTATGCGGCTACCCACAAGGAGGACCTGCGGGGGAATCTGGAGAAGGCGCTGAAGGACGGTCTGCCGGTGTTTGTCAGTGAGTGCAGCATCTGTGACGCCTCCGGCAACGGAAGCATTGATGAGAAGTCGGCCCAGGCGTGGGTGGACCTGCTGGACCAATACAGCGTGAGTTATGTGGCCTGGGCCGCCAGCAACAAGAACGAGACGGCGGCGCTGATCAGCAGCGGATGCGGCAAACTCAGTGACTGGAGCGACCAGGAGTTGTCCGATACGGGCAGATGGTTTAAGGCACAGTTTACAAAATAGTTTTAAAAACTACATGAAAAAATATCCGAACTACAAAATGTTACATACCTATTGCAAAAAGAAAGTATTCATGTTAGACTACTTATGAGCAATAGCCATGCCAATATTTTCCGGGTTTGTCCGCATACGGGCAGGAGGAGCCCGGATGGAATGCGGGCAGGATACCCGGGCATGGAACGCACAGTATGTAGAGCTGAGGAAGGATTTTTTTCTATGAGTAAGTTATTTCATATCATAACAGACGGTTCCTGCGATCTGCCCCCTGAGTGGGCGGAGCAGAAGGGATATTCGGTGGTTCCTTTTTACGTATCCTTTGACGATGAGCATTACTGCAAGGAGATTGAGGACATCGGCATTCGGGACTTTTACCAGCAGATGGTGGACCGCAAAGGGGTATATCCCAAGTCTTCCATGCCTTCGACCCAGGATTATGTAGATGCCTTTATGCCTTGGGTGGAGCAGGACATGCCCATAATCTGCATCTGCATCACCACAAAATTCAGCGGCTCCATGCAGTCGGCCATGAACGCTCTGCAGATCATCCGTGAAGAGAGGCCCCAGGCCCGTATACAGATCATTGATTCCACCGTGAATACAGTGCTGCAGGGGATACTGGTGCTGGAGGTGGTCAAGTGCCAGGAGAGCGGTATGACTTACGAGGAGACCATCCGCAAGATCGAGGAAATAAAAAGCACAGGCAGGATTTTTTTCACTGTGGGAGATATGGAATACCTGGCCCATGGCGGGCGGATCGGCAAGGTGAGCAGCGTGGCAGGAAGCCTGTTGGGGATCAAACCGGTGATTACGCTGAAGCAGGGAGAGATATTCCCCAGCGGCATCGGCCGCAGCAGACGCAAGAACCTGGATAAGACCATTTCCCTGCTGCAGGCTTATCTGGCGGAAAGCGGAGAGGATGTGAGCCGATTCAGCATAGCGGTGGGATACGGATATGACTATCAGGAAGCGGTGGAGTACCGCCGTCTGGTATCCCAGGCCCTGGGAGGCAGGCTGAAGGAGGAGGACATTCTGCTCCTGCAGATCGGCGCCACCATATCGGTACACACAGGTCCCTATCCTTTGGGGCTTGGCATTATCCGAAAAGCGGTGTAAAATAAATATGGACCTGACGGGCCCGACGCCTGTCAGGTCTTTTTGTAGATTCGGAACTTCAGACATGCGGAACCTTAAATAGGAGAGAGACAAATGATAGGATTTCGTTATCCCAGGGAAGATGTAAAGAAAGCAGTCGGCATGGCCTGGCCTGCGGTATTGGAATCTTTTTTTACCGCTTTTGCGGGGCTGGTGGACTCTCTGATGGTCAGTTCCCTGGGCTCCTCGGCGGTGGCGGCGGTGGGACTGACTACCCAGCCCAAGATGGTGGGGCTGGCGCTTTTTTTTGCGGCCAATGTGTCCATATCCGCTCTGGTGGCCCGGCGCAAGGGAGAGGGGAATAAGGAGGGAGCCAATGGGATTCTGGCAACTTTCCTGGTATTCATCCTGGGGGCGGCGGCATTGATCAGCGTATTGGCGGTGGTCTTTGCGGACCCTGTTATCCGGCTGTGCGGTTCAGAGTCGGACACCCACAGGGATGCGGTGCAGTATTTTCAGATTGTTATGGGGGGCATGATCTTTAACTGTGTGCAGATGGGAGTCAACGCCGCCCAGCGGGGGGCGGGCAACACCCGGATCACCATGCGCACCAATCTGGTCTCCAACACCATCAATATCCTTCTGAACTATCTGTTAATCCAGGGACATATGGGCTTTCCAGCTCTGGGCATCCGGGGAGCGGCGCTGGCCACGGTATCCGGCACGGTGGTGGCCGGCTTTATGAGTCTGTGGTCCATTCGGAAAGAGGAGAATTTTGTGAGTCTGGCCTATATCCTGAAGCAAAAGATCCGACCGGGGATGGCGGCCATGCGGCAGATCATCCATGTGGGGTACAGTGTGTTCGCGGAACAGCTTCTGATGCGGATCGGCTTTATGATGACCTCCCTGATGGCGGCCAGCCAGGGTACTTTCGCCATGGCCGCCCACCAGGTGGGGATGAATGTGATGAGCCTGTCCTTCTCTTTCGGGGACGGCCTGCAGGCTACGGCGGTGGCCCTGATCGGCTACAGCCTGGGGGCGGGAGATCCCCCCAAGGCCCGGGAGTACGGGGCCATCTGCCGGATGCTGGGAGGCTGTGTCTCCGTGGTGCTGGCGGTGGCCTATTTCTTCGGAGGAGGATGGCTTTATGGTCTGTTCTTTGAGGAAGCGGAGATCATAGCCACCGGCGTACAGATCATGCGGATCATCATCTTTGTGGTATTGCTGCAGATCGCCCAGGTGATCTATATGGGATGCCTGCGGGGGGCGGGGGATACCCTGTATACCGCCATTGCTTCCACGATCAGCGTCACGGTGATCCGAACGGCAGGTTCCTGGTTTTTCGGGTATGTGCTGCACTGGGGCATCGCCGGAATCTGGATGGGCGTGGTGGCGGACCAGCTTTCCCGGTTTTTGTTTGCCTCCATCCGATTTAAGCGGGGGAAGTGGACGGAAATTAAAATATAGCCTTGTATGTTATGAGAAAATAACTTGTGCCATACTTGAAAGTGTAGTACAATAAATATACTTTAACTCATGGCAAACAATTCAGAGAGGGTATCGCAGACAATGAGAGAACAAAAGAACAAGGTTTCATTTTTCCATTCCATCAAATTCAAGATTTTAATGCTGGTATTCGGCACCGTTTTTTCCAGCGTGGTAATCTGCATTGCCACTGCCGTGCCGCTGGCCCGCAGCAGTATGCTGGACCGCACGGAGAGTTATATGGAGGATCTGGTATATATCGCCGGGGAGAGTCTGGAGAGGGATGTGGCTGCTCTGGGGCATGACGAAGTAATGAATTCGGAAGCCCTGGAGAGGCATCTGGGAAATGTGAAGGTCAGAGGCATGAACAGCAGCTATGCTTATCTGGTATCCCGGGACGGCACGATGGTGTACCATCCCACTGCGGACAAGATCGGCCAGCCGGTGGAGAATGACGCCGTCAAACTGCTTATGGGGGAGATCAGCCGGGGAAACAGGCCGGAGACAGATGTAATCCGTTACAATTTCAATGGAGTGATCAAGTATGCCGCTTTCTATATCAGTCAGGATATGAATTATATCCTGGTGGTGACCGGGGATGAGAGCGAAATTCTGAGGGCGGTCAGGACTTTGACTGTAAACAGCTGCATCGGAGGGGTGATCGTGCTTTTCCTGTGCAATATTATAGGATTTATTGTGGCACTGAAGCTGGTGAAGCCCATCGAGAGGACCACGAAAGAAGCGGCCCGTCTGGCGGAATTGGATTTCACCCGGGATGAGACGAAGAAGAGCATCCTGCACAGGGAGCGCAGAGACGAGACTGGTGTGATGAACCATGCCATCTCCGTACTGCAGCAGGAACTGGCCATGGTGGCGGCCAATATCAACCAGCAGTGTGAGAAACTCAACACATCTGCCGGCCATATGACCCAGAGCGTGGAGGAGACTTTGAATACGGTGGAGCAGGTGGAGAAAGCGGTGAACGAGATCGCGGACGGCGCCACCAGCCAGGCTCAGGAGACCCAGACCGCCACCGAGCAGATTATTGTCATGGGCAATCTGATCGAGCAGACGGACGCGGAGGTGGAGAGCCTGCGGGAGAATGCCCGTAAGATGCGCGATGCCGGAGAACAGGCCATGGAGATACTGGAGGCCCTGGGACAGGTAAACCAGCAGACCAAGGATGCCATCGCCGTGATCTCCAAGCAGACGGATGTGACCAATGAGTCCGCCCTGAAGATCAAGACAGCGGTGGATATTATCACGGATATCGCGGAGGAGACCAATCTGCTGTCACTGAATGCCTCCATCGAGGCGGCCCGGGCCGGAGAGCAGGGCCGTGGCTTCGCGGTGGTGGCCGGACAGATTCAGAAGCTGGCCGAGCAGTCCAACGAGTCTGCCCAGCAGATCACGGGCATCATTGAATTGCTGATCCAGGAGACCCAGCGCTCCGTAGAGACCATGACAAATGTGAGGGAAGTGATTGATAAGCAGGACGAGAATGTAACCCTGACGGAGAGGGCTTTCGGCGATGTGAAGGACGGCATTACGCATTCCATAGAGGGCATCCGGGCCGTATCCGGAAGAACCAAGGAGTTGGACGAGGCCAGAGTCAAGGTGGTGGACGTGGTGCAGAATCTGACGGCGATTGCCGAGGAAAATGCGGCAAGCACCGAGGAGACCTCCGCATCGGCCACAGAGATGAGCGCCATCATGGAGAGTATCGACAGCAATGCCAAGGATTTGAACCAGGTGGTGGAACAGCTGCACGGTACCATTGCCAAGTTTAAGATTTAATGGGAATATACAGGCAGTAAAAGCAGGGCACTTGCGGGACAGAGCGTTTCCGCAGGTGCTTTTTTGTGCCGTAAGCCCGTGGTAGCATTGGTTTAGGAAAAAAGTCATAGACAGAATATACAAGGCATAGCCCCCTATTCGCGGACACATTTCACAAAGTTTAAAAAAAGTCAGATATTTTACTGACAATGTATGTTTAAAAGTGTTAAAATATAGGAAGAATATAAATAGCAACTTAAAATATGCGGATTTCTTCAAATTATCTTTTAAAAACTTCGAATGTTGAATCGGAAAGGCGGGCAGATATGTACAGTGTGGGGCAGTATGTAGTATGTGGAAATAAGGGCGTTTGCACAGTGGAGGATATCACCACACTGGATATCTCCGGTGTGGACAAGGCCAAGCTGTACTATATTCTGAAGCCGCAGTATATCACGGCCAGCACGGTCTATGTGCCGGTGGAGAACGCGGCGTCCCTGCGGGAGGTGCTGACCAGGGAGCAGGCGGAGAGGCTTGTCAGCCGGATTCCGGAGATTGATCCCCTGAAAATATCCAATGAGAAGCTGGTGGAGCAGGAATACCGCAGTTGTATGAGGAGCAACGACAGTACGGAGTGGGTGCGGGTCATTAAGACCATCCATGGCCGCAGGCAGAAGCGTCTGCAGGCAGGCCGCAAGGAAACGGCAGTGGACGGCAGATACTATAAGCAGGCCGAGGACAGTCTCTATGGGGAACTTGCAGTGGCCCTGGGCATGGATCGGAGCCAGGTCTGTTCTTATATTGCGGACAGGCTGCAGGGAAAAGCCCCTGTTTAAAGGGTTTTCGAGGATGGCGTATCCCCGGATAACAGAACTCTCAGGCTGAAATGACAGCCAGAGGGTTCTTTTTTTGATGGACATTTTGCCCCAAAAAGAGTATGATGGATATATGTTGAACGGTTCCCGTTCGGGAAAAACGCTTTTAACTGTTGATATTGCGCCCGACGGGACGGACAAGGGGTATGAGGATGAAAAAAATCGCAATGTTTGTGGGGGAAATGTCTGCAGAGTATCAGTCGGATGTCACAGGCGGCGTGGCGGAGGAAGCCCGGAGGCAGGGGTACAGTCTGCATGTCTTTAATAATTTTGGGGCTTACAGCGCCAATGTTTTCCATGGCTACGGGGAGCAGAGCATTATCTATATCCCGGACTTGGGAAGCTATGACGGCATTGTGCTGGCGGGAGACACTTTGAATGTGGAAGGGATGTACGAGGAACTTACGGGTCTGCTGCAGCGGGAGGCAGCAGGCCCGGTGATCTGCCTCCGAAGGGAGGACCGGCGTTTTCATAACATTCTGGTGGAAAACTATGAACCGATCCGCGATATGGTGGAACATTTCATTCAGGTCCATGGGGCCCGGCGCATCTGTTTCATGTCGGGAAAGCGTTCCCTGAAGGACGCTCAGGTGCGTCTGAAGGCCTATCTGGACACCATGGAGCGTTACGGGCTGCCGGTGACGGAGCATATGATTTTCCATGGTAATTACTGGAAGAGTCAGGGAGACGAGGCGCTGGACTGGTTTCTGGCAGAGGGGGGACCCCTGCCCCAGGCCATTATCTGTGCCAATGACTATATGGCAGTGTCCATATGTGACGCGCTGCACAGAAGGGGGATCCAGGTGCCTGACCAGATTTCCGTATCCGGCTTCGATGATCTGGAGGAGGCCAGAGTATCCATCCCCTCCCTGACCAGCATTAAAGTCAATTACCGGGATATGGGCCGTCAGGCGGTGCGGATGCTGGAGAATCTGTGGCAGGGGAGGGATGCCCGGGAGGGCATTGGGAATGTGGAGATCATCGGCAAATACCGGGGATCCTGCGGCTGTGCCCAGAGCATCGACGGGGAAGCCGTGAAAAAGCTGTTCCATTATAAGGAACAGCTGCAAAACGCACTCTACCACAGCAGCACCATGTATGTGGATCTGGAGAATACCAATTCCTTCAGGTCCCTGATGAATGTGGGCAGGGCCTATATCAGCACCATACGTTTTGACAGGATTCTGATCTGCATATGTGATGAGCAGGAGCGGCAGGGAGAGGATACCGTTATGATGAATCGGTACACCGAGCACATGATCCTGCGCAATGTGATGACCACGAAAGAGGACATTCCCCATGAGGAGCGTTTTCTGAGGAAGGAATTGCTGCCCGCCTCCTACCGCAGGGAGGGGGAGATCCTGTATATCACCACCCTGCACGAGCGGAACGACTGTTTTGGCTATGTGGTGATGATGACAGATTATCCCGATGACCTGAGATACCAGTTCCAGACCTGGACTTCCGGGGTGGCCATGGCCCTGGCGAAATTGCAGATGTACAAAGAGAACCAGGCGCTGAACGAGATGCGCCTGCAATATGGCAGAGACGAACTCACCGGGATACCCAACCGCAGGGAGATGGAGCGGGCACTGCAGAAGCAGTATGACCGGCTGCGCCAGAAAGGGGAGAGTTTCTTTGTGGTCAGCGTGGACATGGACGGTCTGAAATATATCAATGACCATTTTGGGCATCTGGAGGGGGATGAGGCCCTGAGAGCCTTGGCCCGGATTCTGGCGGCGGAACAGGGGGAGGCGGGGATTGCGGCCCGCACGGGCGGAGATGAGTTTCAGATCTGCCTGGCCACCCAGTCCCAGGGAATGGTGGAGGCCAGAATTGCCGCCATCCGGCGGCAGATTCTGCAGTTTAATGAAGAATCGGGAAAGCCTTACGAATTGTCCGCCAGCATCGGTTATGCCAGATGCGACCAGTGTGTGCCGCTGCTCAGTTGTCTGCAGCAGGCGGACAAGAACATGTATCAGGAGAAGCGCGGGAAGAAACATGCCAGAAAGCCGGAGTAACCCAGTAGGCGGGAGACAACGCTTCGGTATGGCAGAGCGGAAGATATACGGAAAGGAAAAGGCAATATGACCATAGGACAAAGGATGGGCCGGGGCGCGGCGCTGCTGGGATGCCTTGTATTTCTGGGAGGCTGTGGCAGCGGCGGGGAAAATACGGCTTTGGGCATGGAGGCGCTGAAGGCGCTGGACTATGAGAAGGCCATAGAGAATTTTGACCTGGCCAGAGCCGCGGGCGAGACCGGCAAGGCGCTGGCCAGGGCGGAAGGCATCGCCTATATGGGCCTGACGCAGTATAATGCGGCGGCCTCCTGTTTCCTGGAGGCACTGGGCTATTCCGATGGCTGGGTGGAAGCGGTGGACTATGACATCAATTTTTATCTGGCGGCAGCTTACACCAAGGAGGGGAAGTTCCAGGAGGCGGAGGAGGTGTACTGCGCCATTCTGGATATGCAGCCCGCCAATGCGGACGCCCTGTTTCTGCGGGGCAATGCCCGTTTGGGCCTGGACGACTACACAGGGGCCAAGGAGGATTTCGACAAGGTAGTGGTCATGGACGGCAAGAACTTCGACCGTCTGATCCAGATTTACGAAGTGCTCCACAGCTATGGTTATAAGGAGATGGGGCAGACCTATCTGCGTGCCGCCATGGAGGCGGGCGGGGAGCAGATGAGCGCTTATGACAAGGGAAGGATGTATTATTATCTGGAGGAGTATCAGTCCGCCTATCTGGCGCTGGAGACCGCCAAGGACCAGGGAGGGGCTGAGGCTTCCCTGTATCTGGGAAAATCCTATGAGGCCACCGGGGACTACAATTATGCCGCAAGCGTGTACAACAATTATCTGGCCAAAGACACCTCAGACGCCCGGATCTACAACCAGCTGGGGCTGTGCGAACTGGCCAGGGGGGATTATCATGCGGCGCTGGCGGCCTTCCAGTCGGGGATGCAGATCGAAGGCAATGATGTGATGCAGTCCCTGCTGTTCAACGAGGCGGTGGCCTATGAGTATCTGCATGACTATCGTCAGGCGTCCGTACTGATGGAAAGCTACCTCAAGACCTACCCGGACGACCAGGTGGCCAGGCGGGAGTATGAGTTCCTGTCCACCCGCTGATTGCAGCCGGTCGAACCTTATACAGAAATACTAGATTTGCCATGCATTATCAAACGAAATACTAGATATTGTGGAGCATTAATTGACTTATAATCCGGGGGATGGTAGAATAGTAGATGCAGTTTATCGAAAAAGGCCATATGGCCGGAGTGTGGCGGGGGAATTACATAAAAAGGGAGAATGTTTGGATGATTCAGGTAAAGAAGAGGGACGGTTCAAAGGTGGATTTTACGCTCAGCAGGATCAATGATGTCATTATGAAAGCGTTTACGGCCACCCAGATGGAGTATAACAATGATATTGTGGATCTGCTGGCGCTGCGGGTGACGGCGGACTTTCAGTCCAAGGTGAAGGACGGCGCGGTCTATGTGGAAGATATTCAGGACAGTGTGGAAAAGGTATTGGGACAGGCCGGTTATGAAGAAGTGGCCAAGGCTTATATCCTGTACCGTAAGCAGAGGGAGAAAATGCGGGCCATGAAGTCCACGATCCTGGACTACAAGGATGTGGTCAACAGCTATGTGAAGGTGGAGGACTGGCGCGTGAAGGAGAATTCCACGGTGACGTATTCCGTGGGCGGTCTGATCCTGAGCAATTCCGGTGCGGTGACGGCCAACTACTGGCTGTCCGAGATCTACGATGACGAGATTGCAGAGGCCCACCGCAATGCGGATATTCACATTCATGACCTGTCCATGCTTACGGGTTACTGCGCGGGATGGTCTTTGAAGCAGTTGATCAAGGAAGGGCTGGGGGGCATCACCGGCAAGATTACTTCCGCGCCCGCCAGGCATCTGTCCGTGCTGTGCAATCAGATGGTGAACTTTTTGGGGATCATGCAGAATGAATGGGCCGGAGCCCAGGCTTTTTCCTCCTTTGACACATATCTGGCCCCCTTTGTAAAGGTGGACAATCTCTCCTACGGAGAAGTAAAAAAATGCATTGAGGCGTTCATCTACGGGGTAAACACCCCCAGCCGCTGGGGTACCCAGGCGCCGTTTTCCAATATTACGCTGGACTGGACCGTGCCGGGAGATCTGGCGGAACTGCCTGCCATCGTGGGCGGCAGGGAGATGGACTTCAAATACAAGGACTGTAAGCGGGAGATGGACATGGTGAACAAGGCGTTCATCGAGACCATGATCGAGGGGGATTCTGACGGCAGAGGCTTCCAGTATCCCATCCCCACCTATTCCATCACCCGTGATTTTGACTGGTCCGACACGGAGAACAACCGACTGCTGTTCGAGATGACGGCAAAGTACGGTACTCCCTATTTTTCCAACTATATCAATTCCGACATGGAGCCCAGCGATGTGCGGAGCATGTGCTGCCGTCTGCGGCTGGATTTGCGGGAACTGCGGAAGAAAACAGGCGGTTTCTTCGGGTCCGGAGAGAGCACGGGCAGTGTGGGCGTAGTGACCATCAACATGCCCAGGATTGCCTATCTGGCTTCCAATAAGGATGATTTCTACAAAAGGCTGAACCATATGATGGATATTGCGGCCCGCTCGCTGAAAATCAAGCGGGGCGTGATTACAAAGCTGCTGGAGGAGGGCTTATACCCTTATACCAAGAGATATCTGGGTACTTTTGACAACCATTTTTCCACCATCGGGCTGATCGGCATGAACGAGGTGGGGTTTAATGCCAACTGGCTGCGGGCGGATATGTCGGATCAGCGCACCCAGGAGTTCACAAAGGAGGTACTGAATCATATGCGCGGCCGTCTGTCCGACTATCAGGAGCAGTACGGCGACCTGTACAATCTGGAGGCCACCCCTGCGGAGAGCACCACTTACCGCCTGGCCAAGCATGACAGGAAGAAATGGCCGGCCATCAGGACGGCGGGGAAGCAGGGGGATACACCGTATTACACCAATTCCTCCCACCTGCCCGTGGATTATACCATGGACATCTTTGATGCGCTGGATATCCAGGACGGGCTTCAGACCCTCTATACTTCCGGCACGGTGTTCCATGCATTCCTGGGAGAGAAGCTGCCGGACTGGAAGGCGGCGGCGGCCCTGGTGCGGAAGATTGCGGAGAATTACAAGCTGCCCTACTATACCATGTCTCCCACCTACTCCATCTGCAGGCAGCATGGTTATCTGGCGGGAGAGCAGTTCACCTGCCCCCACTGCGGCAGCAAGACGGAAGTCTACAGCCGCATCACCGGCTACTACCGACCTGTACAGAACTGGAATGACGGGAAATTGCAGGAGTATGCCAACCGCACGGAGTACAATGTGGAGAAATCCGTGCTTAAGCGTCCCGTACGCAGCATGGTAACGCTGTCCGGCCTTGTGGACGAGATGAAGGTGGAGATCCGGCAGCCTCAGGAGGTAAAATACCTGTTTACCACCAGAACCTGTCCCAACTGCAAGATGGCCAGGGAATATCTGAAAGGGGAGAAGTATCTGGTCATAGACGCGGAGGAGAATATGGAACTGGCAAGGCGCTACGGCGTCATGCAGGCTCCCACGCTGGTGGTGGTGGAAGGCAATGACAGCAGGAAGTATGTGAACGCTTCCAACATTAAGAAGTATGCCGACCAGAGACGGGCCGTGCCGGTCTGACAGAGCAGGAGCCGAGAGGGTGTAAATAACGTGTGAGCGGGGTTGCGGCGGCAGCCCCTTTCCTGCGTAAAAGGCGATCCCCGCCGGTCTCTGCGGGTCGCGAAAAGGAATGAACGAGGAGGAGAAGAGAATGAAGAAGATTGTAGGTATGATCTGTATCTGTCTCACATTGGCCTGCCTGACTGCCTGTGGGCAGACATCCGCGGCCCAGCGTCACTGGAGTGCGGCATCCAAGGACGGTAAGCTGGAGAATTATGTCAAGGAAAATATCGACAAGATAGATATGGAAGCATTGCAGGCTGTGCTGCAGGACGCGGAGACGCCTCTGGACCAGCAGCTTAAGGCCACCGCCCTGATCTGCATGCTGGAATATTGCGAGACCATCAGATACGATCTGGATCTGTGGAATGCATCCGTGCAGAGTTCCGATGAAGCCAGAGGGGCCATGTACCGGGCGGAATATCCGGTGGGGGCTTCTTATGCCCAGGCGTTTCTGACGAAGGTATCCGCGGAGGGTGAGGCTTTCTGGGAGGCTATGGAAGAAGCGGCCTATCCCTACGACGGCATCCCGGCGGTGTTCGCGGCGGCAAAGGAATTGGACGGGGACAGTCTGCTGGCACTGATAGAGGGCGCTCCCGAAGATTCCCTGCAGGGCGACAGGATCAGGGAAGCTATCGGCAACTGGATCAAAAAAGAGCCGGCGCGCCTGGCCCTGTGCGGCCAGAGCCTGGCGGAGACAGGCTATTTTGAGGATTGGGATCTGATGGACTGGCAGCGGGCATTCCTGTCTTCGGACCAGATTCATACGGACTCGGTGGACGGCGCGCTGGCCTATGTGGGCTGCCTGCGGGACCATCTGCTTCCCATGCAGGAGAAGCAGTTCGGGGAGGAGGAATTTAAGAAGGAGTCGGAAGCTACAGGGGAAACCTGTTATTATACGGAACTGGCTGTGACGGTGGAAGAGGAACTGGTTCTGCAGGAGCCCGGGGAAGAGGGCCTGCCGGAGGTGATTGACACGGAGGGCAAGAAGGTTATCGCTTTCTATCGGAATCCTCATGGGGAGACGTTTTCCGGCTCGCCTGCTCCTCTGCGGGTTCTGGGGGACTTTATGTTAAATCTCACGGATCAGGAAGTTCCGGCCACAGCGGCGGAGGCGGACTATTACCTGGTGTTGACCCCGGAGTATGGGTACGGCGCATTCTATCAGGACCGTACTTCCGGGAGTGAATCGGAGTTCCAGGAGATCTATTCCTATACCTCCATCGACTTATACCAGGCTGGGACAGGTGTGTTCCTGCGCCATTTGGGAACCATGATTGAGGAGGCTCCCTCTTCCATTTTTACCAGTTATGGGGACAGTCCGCTGCAGTATCCGGCGCCGGTGGAACCGGGCGCTCTGGCCTATATTTACCGCCATGTCAATGAGCCGGAGGCCTATGTGGCGCTGACGGACCAGTTAGGGGGGCAGGAGGAATTCGGCATGGACGAACCTGTTATTGTGGGCAATTGGGAACTTACCCTGCATTCCAGTGAGATTGTGAAAACCATTGACAATGGCATATTCGGCAGTACGGCCGGAGAGGGATGCCAGTATGTGAAGGCCAGGATCAGTGTCACCAATGTGGGACTGCGGGAGGACACATTCCTTCCCATGATGTCCATGTCCTCGAATCTGTCCATCGGAGTCACCGATGCCTCCCTGGATTCATTTTACGAATATGCGGAACTGATCGGGATGTCCGATTATCTGAGCAGCGAACTTCTGGAGCCCGGAGAATCCGAGGAAGGGGATCTGGCCTTTGAGGTGCCGGAGACACTGCTTCAGGGAGACAGCCCTCTTTATATTGTGGTGATCTGCGGATATCAGATCGTGGTATTCCCCATACAGGCCCTGTAAGTTTCGAATCGGCGGTATGTCATGGTTGACTTGTGCGGATAAAACAGGTATATTTATCATAACATAAAAACAGGTTTTTAGCGGAAAGGAGAACGCTATGGGCAATTTCAGCGGTAAGACAGTGATCATAACGGGGGCAGGGAGGGCGGTCCTGAGCGATGGGAAATGCGGTTCCATCGGGTACGGTATCGCCACGGCCTACGCCAAGGAGGGAGCCAATCTGGTCATCACGGGACGCAATGTGAAGAAGCTGGAGGACGCCAGGCAGGAACTGGAGGAGAAATATGGCGTGAAAGTCCTGTGCGTCCAGGCCGATGTGTGCGCAGGGGCGGACAACAAGGCCGTGGTGGAAAATGTGGTAAAGCAGACGGTGGAAACCTTCGGCGGTATTGACGTGCTGATCAACAATGCCCAGGCATCCGCCTCCGGCGTAACGCTGGCAGACCACACCACAGAGCAGTTTGATCTGGCTTTGTACTCCGGGCTGTATGCGGCGTTTTACTATATGCAGGCCTGCTATCCCTATCTGGCCAAAAGCAGGGGATCCGTTATTAATTTTGCATCCGGCGCGGGCCTGTTCGGCAACTACGGACAATGTGCTTACGCCGCGGCCAAAGAGGGGATTCGCGGGCTTTCCCGGGTGGCTGCCACTGAGTGGGGCAAGGACGGGATCAATGTGAACGTGGTCTGTCCTCTGGCGTGGACCGCACAGCTGGAGCAGTTTAAGCAGGCTTATCCCGAGGCATATGAGAAAAATGTGCACATTCCGCCCATGGGCCATCTGGGCGACGCGGAACTGGAGATCGGTCGGGTATGCGTGCAGCTGGCTTCTCCTGACTTCAAGTATATGACAGGCGAGACCCTCACCCTGGAGGGAGGCTTGGGGCTTCGCCCGTAGCAGGGTCCCGGGTTTATCCGATGATCTGTCGGCGGCCTGATCAAACCATCATAGCGTAATTGGCGCACCCTGGGGGCAGAAGTCCACAGGGTGCGTTTTTTTGTGGGGGGTGGGGAAAAGGGCGGGTGAATTAGAAACAAATTGCTTGCAAAAATATAGATAATATATTATAATAAAGAGAAAATATAGATATGGAATTATGGGTAAGAGTTTTTACTTCTGATTCATGTGATCTTACAGGGAAGGACCAAGGACATACACATGAAAAAAACATATGGGGTATGGATTTTTTTATTGGGTATTTTTCTTTTCCTCATGGCGGGTCTGCCGACGCACGCTGAGGGGGAGCAGGGACGGGTACTGTTCATCAGTTCCTATTCCTACGGATGGGACACCGTCCAGCTTCAGATCGAAGGCTTTGTGGAAGGTCTGGCGCCGGGGATTGAGACAGATTACGAATTTATGGATACGAAGCGCCTGGACGTGGAGGCGGCGGAGCAGCTTCTTTACGACAGGCTGAAATATACCCTGACAGTGGTTGAGCCCTATGACGTGGTGGTGGTAGGGGATGACGCGGCGCTTAAATTTGCCATGGATTACAGGGAGGAGTTGTTCGGCGGTATTCCCATCGTGTTTGAGGGTATCAACAATGTGGCCTATGCCAGGGAACTGGCGGAGCGGGATCCTCTGGTTACAGGGGTGGTGGAAGAGTTGTCCCTGGAGAAGAATATAGAGTTGGCCCTGCTGCTGAAGCCGGACATCAAGAAGATTATCGCGATCCTGGACGATTCTCTCACGGGACAGGCAGAACGGGAGAACTTTTACAGTGCGCAGGAGCAGTTTCCCGACCTGGTCTTTGGCGAGGTCAATGTGTCGGAATGCAGTACCACGCATCTGCGGAGCAGGCTGTGGCAGCAGGGCGAGGATACCGTGCTGTTCTTTATCGTCATGACGGAGGATGAGAGCGGCAATTCCTATACCAATAGGGAAGCCGTTGAGACATTGGTCAAGTACACCAAGGTGCCGGTGATCCGTATGGTGGACAGCCGCATTGAGGAGGGACTTCTGGGCGGGTATGTGGTATCCATGAAGGAATCGGGTCTGCTTGCCGGGCAGATGACTACCAGGATCATAGGTGGGGTGCCGCCTGCCGATATCCCGGTGGCGGAAAGCCCCAATATGTATTATATCAATGAGGAGGAAATGCGTACTTATGGACTGGATACAGGAAAGCTGCCCAAGGATACTGTGTTGATCAATCACAGGGTCACCTTTTTTGAGAAATATGAGAATGTGATTTTACCCATGGCGGTATTCGGAGTTGCCATGGTGGTGATCCTGGGGATTGTGGTCTATGATAATCTGCATCGCAGGAAACTGCTCTCGGAACTGGAGGGGGCAAGGACGATTCTGGAATCTGCCTCCCAGCATGATTTCCTGACAGGTATTCACAACCGCAGCAAGTTCATGGAGGATCTGACCCAGGCCATTGAGAAGGAGATCCCCTGTACGGTGCTCATGCTGGATATAGATGATTTTAAGAACATCAATGATGTGTACGGCCATGCGGCGGGGGACGAGGCGCTGAAGCAGGTGGCGGAGCGTATGAAAGCCATGCAGTCCCAGATTCTGACGCCCTATCGTTACGCGGGAGATGAGTTTATCATGATTCTTCTCAGCGGCCAGGGGAAACTGATCGAGAAAACCGCCTATGGCTGCAGACAGGTTTTTGCCAATGCTTTCACCATCCAGGGCGCAAAGCGTAAAGTCACAGGCAGCATCGGCGTGGCTACCTATCCAAAGGACGCTACCACGGTGGAACAGTTGATCATGTGCGCAGACGAAGCCATGTATCAGGTAAAGAAGAGCGGTAAGAACAAATTTGCGTATTACGGGCAGGAGCCGGAGGATACATAACAGGGAAAAAGGGAGGCGCCAGGACAGGCGCCTCTCATATTTTTATGGGCTCATCCATACAATAGAGGGAGAATGCAGGATGGGGCATGGGATCTATGGGGATATTTCTGGGAATGCTTGTCCGCATGGGGGCAGGGGTGGGGATCTTCCTGTACGGACTGCATCTGATCAGCAGTTACCTGGAGGAATTGGCCGGTCCGGCCATGGAGAAAAGTCTGCGGAGGCTGACAGCCAATCCCTGGGCCGGAGCGTTGACCGGAACGGTCATAACGGCTATGGTGCAATCCTCCACTGCCGTCACCGTAATGACGGTGAGTCTGGTGGACAAAGAGATCATGACGCTGGAGCAGGCGGTAGGCGTGATCCTGGGGGCCAATGTGGGAACCGCCGGGACCGGGGTGATGGCGGCGCTGCCCATCCGGCGGCTGGCGCCGCTGCTTCTGGCCGGAGGTGCCCTGGCGGTTTTGGCTGTGAGGGGAGGGGAGAAACTGGCTGGCAGAAGGCGGACCGGCGGCATAAAGCTGGCGGGAGCGCTGGCCATGGGATTGGGCATGCTGCTGCTGGGTATGGAACTGATGCAGGAGGCCATGGTTCCTTACCGTTCTTCGCCGGGGCTGATCCGGCTTATGTCCGGCCTGGGGCATCCTGTGAGCGGCGTGCTGGGGGGCGCGGTTTTTACGGCCCTGATCCAGTCTTCTTCCGCATCCGTGGCGCTCCTGCAATCCATGGCGGCGGAGGGCATGGTGGAACTGCAGCAAAGCGCCTATATCGTCTACGGGCAGAATATCGGCACCTGCGTCACGGCCCTGTGGGCCAGCGCCCGCTTGAGTCCCGCCGCCCGGAGCTGCGCCCGGCTGCATCTGCTGATCAATCTGCTGGGGACGGCGGCCTTTCTGGCAGCGGATGGGCTGCTGCCGTTGACTGCCTGGGTCGGTTCCTGGACGCCGAAGAATCCTGCCATGCAGATCGCCAATCTGCATCTCTTTTTTAACCTGGCTTCCACATGCCTGCTGCTGCCTTTCAGCCGGGGTCTGGTTCAAATTTCCAAAAATTTCTCTTTACTTTTTGGAAAAAAAGTGCTATTGTAAGCCCATAGGTAAAGCGTTGATGGGAAGAGTACCTTGTGGGAATCCCCAGAGAGGGCGGCTGCGGCGGATGCCGTATGGTGTGAGCAGGCCCGGAGGAAAGCATGGGAAGACCGCCCCGGAGCGGCTTTAACAGAGCACGCAACTCTGCGTTACGGAGGAATCAAGGTGGTCAGAGCCTTAACGGTCCTGGCAACAAGGGTGGAACCGCGTATTTTACGTCCCTTGCAATAGAGATATTGCAGGGGATTTTTGTATGCGGAAAAGCCCGGAGCGGAGCATCGGCCTGCGGGCAGGGACGAAATACGGGTACTCTGTATTCAGGAAAGGAGAGAAGGAAATGTGTAAAGTAAAAGAAATCGCAAAAAACTGTTTTAAGGGGGAACTGACGCTGCCTAAGGCAATGTTGTGGCTCATAGGGGCAGTCTGCCTGCTGGGAGGAATTGTATATGGCTTAAAGACCGCTCCCATGACCCATGGTGTAATGATTGGCAGCAACAACGGGAACAATAACGGCAATAACAGCGGAAACGGCCATAAGGAAGAGGAAGAAGAAACGCCTGCGGAAGACGCCGGGCAGAACTGAGACCGCCATTTTAAGCGGAACTTAATTTATAGAAGGAGAAAATATGAAGATTATTTTAAAAGACGGCTCCGTGAAGGAGTATGAGGAGAGCAGGAGCGTATACGACATTGCCATGGACATCAGCGAGGGCCTGGCCAGAGCGGCCTGCTGCGCCAAAGTGGACGGGGAAGTGGTGGATCTGCGCACCATGGTGGAACAGGACTGCCGGCTGGAAATCTGTACGGCCAGGGAGCCCGAGGGATTGGCGGCGCTGCGCCATACCACTTCCCATGTGCTGGCAGAGGCGGTGAAGCGGGTGTTCCCGGAGGCGAAACTGGCCATCGGTCCCAGCATCGAGGAAGGCTTCTATTATGATTTTGACCATGAGGCCTTTTCCCGGGAAGACCTGGACCGGCTGGAGGCGGAGATGAAAAAGATCGTGAAGGAGGGGGCGCGGCTGGAGAAGTTTTTACTTCCCAGGGAAGAGGCTATCCGTTTCATGGAAGAGAAGGGCGAACCTTACAAGGTGGAACTGATTCAGGATCTGCCCCAGGATGCGGAGATATCCTTTTACAGGCAGGGAGAGTTTGTTGACCTGTGCGCAGGCCCTCACCTGATGAACACCAAGGGGGTGAAGGCATTTAAACTGACTTCCTCCTCCATGGCCTACTGGAGAGGGGATTCCAACAAAGCCCGCCTGCAGCGCATCTACGGCACGGCCTATGCGGGTAAGGAGGAACTGGCGGCACATCTGGAGCGCATGGAGGATGCCAAACGCCGGGATCACAACAAACTGGGCCGGGAGATGGAACTGTTCACCACTGTGGACGTAATCGGCCAGGGGCTGCCTCTGCTGATGCCCAGAGGGGCTAAGATCATCCAGACCATGCAGCGTTGGATTGAGGACCTGGAGGACAATGAGTGGGGCTATATCCGTACCAAGACGCCCCTGATGGCCAAATCCGACCTGTACAAGATTTCCGGCCACTGGGACCACTACAAGGACGGTATGTTTGTCATGGGAGACGAGGAGAAGGACAAGGAAGTTTTTGCCCTGCGTCCCATGACCTGCCCTTTCCAGTACTATGTGTATAAAGCCACCCAGCATTCCTACCGCGATCTGCCCCTGCGCTACGGCGAGACTTCCACGCTGTTCCGCAACGAGGATTCCGGCGAGATGCACGGACTGACCAGGGTGCGCCAATTTACCATTTCCGAGGGTCATTTGATTGTCAGACCCGACCAGATGGTGGAGGAGTTCAAGAAATGTCTGGCGCTGGCAAAACATTGCCTGCAGACCCTGGGAGTGGAGGAGGATGTGACCTACCATCTGTCCAAATGGGATCCGGATAACCGGGAAAAGTATATCGGGGAACCCCAGGTGTGGGAAGAGACCCAGCAGCATATGCGGGACATCATGAAGGAATTGCAGATTCCCTATGTGGAGGATGTGGGCGAAGCCGCTTTCTACGGTCCCAAGATCGACATCAATGCCAGGAATGTGTACGGCAAGGAAGATACCATGATCACCATCCAGTGGGATGCCCTGCTGGCAGAGCAGTTTGACATGTATTTCATCGACCAGAACGGCGACAAGGTGCGTCCCTATATCATCCACAGGACTTCCATGGGCTGCTATGAGCGCACGCTGGCATGGCTGGTGGAAAAATACGCTGGCAAGTTCCCTACATGGCTGTGTCCGGAGCAGGTGCGCATCCTGCCCATCTCCGAAAAATACGAAGCCTATGCCCAGTCCGTTCGCGGAGAGCTGAAGAAAAACGGCGTGCTGGCGGAAGTGGACGGCCGCTCCGAGAAAATCGGCTTCAAGATCCGGGAGGCCCGGCTGGCCAAAGTGCCCTACATGCTGGTGGTGGGCGAGCAGGAGGAGGCAGGCGCTCTGGTGTCCGTCAGAAGCCGTTTTGCGGGCGACGAGGGACAGAAGCCGTTGGCGGAGTTCATAGGCCAGATCTGCGAGGAAATCCGCACCAGGACCATACGGAAGGAAGAGATCCCGGAAGAAAAATAATTTGCATAAAAAATGTTTTCTCCGTCCATACTGATGAAAGGAACATTTATGTTTCTGCTGGAAGCCAGACAAGTGCCGGGCGCCAGTGGCAGGTCGGGGGCCGTGGGCTGCAAGCGCTAACGGCTTTCGAAAGCCGGCGTCGGCGCCTGATTTCCCGATTTGGGCGCAGCCCCAAACCTGGCTTCCTGTAAGCACGGAATCAGTGTCGAGGAAGGTGCCCGCCGGAGCGGGCGGATGGAGGAAGCGATGACGGATTTAAAGTGTACTGTGGAAAACTGCGTGTACAACAAGGAAAAACTGTGTTCCAAAGGGGACATCATGGTGGGCGGCAAGCATGCCTGCTGTGACAACGAGACCTGCTGCGAGAGCTTTCTTCCCAGAAAGGGATCCAGCAATTCCTACAGTAACTGTACCTGCCACCCCACCAGCAATATCAGTATCGACTGTGAGGCCGCCAAGTGTACGTATAATGACAATTATAAGTGTACTGCGGAACATGTGGATATCCAGGGCTGTGGCGCGTGCGATTGCAGGGAGACGCTTTGCGCCACCTTCAAGGAGGCGTAAGCCGGGGATTCCGGCACCGGCGGCATACCCCGGAGGGGGTACCGCCGGTTTTTACATATTTTTGCATAATATTGTTGACAGGGCAGATAATGTCTGGTATACTTTTTTAGTGCGTAAAGCGCAAACAACAAAGCAGAGCATCCACTCTCACCTTACGGCGGCAGGCTGGTAAGTGTTTATAAAGGAAGATTTCAAAATGGCTGGCAGTTAAGACATACTGGGAGCATTTTGGCGGATTGGACTTTTAAGTGGATGGTTATGCTATCCACTTTTTCTTATGGAGGGTAAAGCCATTAGCGAATTATTTATCAACGAACAAATCAGAGATCGCGAAGTACGAGTGATCGGAGTGAACGGCGAGCAGTTGGGGGTAATGCAGACCAGGGAGGCCATGGCGCTGGCGGAAGAGGCCGGCGTGGATCTGATCAAGGTTGTTCCCACGGCCAAGCCGCCTGTGTGCAGGATCGCGGATTACGGCAAGTATCGCTATGAGCAGGCGCGCAAGGAGAAGGAAGCCCGGAAAAAGCAGAAAGTGATTGAGATCAAGGAGATCCGTCTGTCACCCAATATCGACACCAATGACCTCAACACCAAGATCGGCGCTGCCAGAAAGTTCCTGAGTAAGGGAGACAGAGTGAAGATAACCCTGCGGTTCAGGGGCCGTGAGATGGCGCATATGAACAACAGCAGGCACATTCTGGATGATTTTGCCCAGAGTCTGTCAGACATCGCGGTGGTGGAGAAGCCTCCCAAGGTGGAAGGCAGGACATTAACCATGTTTTTAACTGAGAAGCGCTGAGCCCATTAGTTAAAATAGATTAAGCAAAAATTTAGGAGGAAACCGTTATGCCCAAAATGAAGACAAACAAGTCAGCAGCTAAGCGTTTTAAGGTGACTGGAACAGGTAAGTTGAAGAGAAACAAGGCTTACAAGAGCCATATCTTAACCAAGAAAACTACTAAGAATAAGAGAAATCTTAGGAAGCCTGCCATCACGGATGCAACCAATGTAAAGACGATGAAGAAGATTTTGCCTTATTTATAATAGTTTAGGAGGAGATAAGAGATGGCAAGAATTAAAGGTGGCTTAAATGCCAGGAAAAAGCACAATAGAGTATTGAAGCTGGCCAAGGGTTACAGAGGCGCCAGAAGCAAGCAGTACAGGATTGCGAAGCAGTCCGTTATGCGTGCGCTGACCAGTTCTTATGCGGGCAGAAAGCAGAGAAAGCGCCAGTTCAGGCAGCTTTGGATCGCCCGGATCAATGCGGCTGCCAGGCTGAACGGCCTGTCCTACAGCAAGTTCATGTTCGGTCTCAAGCAGGCCGGCGTGGATATGAACCGCAAGATGCTGGCCGAGATGGCTGTGAACGATGCTGAGGGCTTCACCACTCTGGCCGAGTTGGCAAAGTCCAAACTGGCGTAAATTTTATGGTGGAATCAAAACCCCCGGAGGGAATAACTCCGGGGGTTTTTATACCCTTGCTGCATGACAACCCGGGGCATTGACTTTTTGCCGGTTTAAGAATAAACTGAACAAAATGCGGGCAATGCAAAGTAAATCAGGGAAGGAGCGATAAAACATGCCATGTAAGATTCTGATTGTAGAGGATGACGCAAATATCGCCAGATATATTCAGACCTGTCTGACTGTGGGGAATTATGAAAGTGAAATCTACAGCGACGGACTGTCTGCGGTGGAGAGAATCGGCAAAGGGGATTGTGATTTGGTGCTTCTGGACATTATGCTTCCCGGCCTGAATGGCTTCGAAGTAATGGAACATGTAAAAAAATTCGCAGTACCGGTAATATATCTTACCGCCGTTTGTGATGTGGCCGAAAAGGTGCGTGGGTTGAAATCAGGAGCGGAAGATTATATCGTAAAGCCCTTTGAAGCCCTGGAGTTGCTGGCAAGGATTGAACTGGTGCTGAAACGCTATCAAAAGACCCGGATTTTGTATACCTATGGGGATATTGTGCTGGATACGGAAAGGCATATTGTGGAAAAGGGGGGAGTACAGATTTCTCTTTCCCCAAAGGAATTTGATGTTCTGACTTTTTTCATGCGGCATCAGGATATCGTCATCTCCAGGGAGCGCCTGCTTTCGGCGGTCTGGAATTATGATTTTCAAGGGGAGACCAGAACCGTGGACACCCATGTGCAGCAGGTACGCAGGAAATTGAAGCTGACAGGGCAGTTGGTCGCAGTCCCCACCTATGGCTACAAACTTTTAAAGAGGGAGTGAGGGCATGAGACTCTGGCAGAAAATATTTCTGTTGACGCTGTGCCTGACCGCATTGGCTGCCAATTCCATTTCCCTGGCGCTGCTGACCCGGAACCAGTCGGACAGTCTGGTTTTGGCGAAGGAAAGGATAGGCACAGTGTGTGATGGCGCGGTCCGGGAATTAGGGCATTTGATTCAGGAGGAAAAGGAAGCCAAGGGATGTCTGATGCTGACGGAAGCGGAAATTAGGGTAATGTTATCAAAAATCCGTCTTGATGAAAACGGACAACTCTTTTTCATTGGTTCCGGCGAAGACAGGTCTTTTCAAGGCGCAATGCAAGAGGGGGAAGGGATTGTCATTTCTGCTTTGGCGGGACGGCTTCTTCCGAAGGCGGAAGGCACCAGAACCGAACTTGTGGAGAAAGAAGGAAAAATTCAAATCCGCAGGGCAACCACGGTTTTTTGGGAGGGGAGATTCTACCGG
Organism: Lachnospiraceae bacterium; assembly: GCA_011959105.1. GTDB lineage: Bacteria > Bacillota > Clostridia > Lachnospirales > Lachnospiraceae > Acetatifactor. The sequence continues at coordinate 28,324 of BLLU01000100.1, forward strand.
GTGGAGGTGTATTCGGATTTGTCGGAACTGTTTGGGTGGTTCCGGGAGGATTTGGTATTTTGCCAGTGGATGAGCGGAACCGTTTCTCTTTTGACCGCAGTGATTCTGTTGTGTTCCATTCTATATTTGACCAGGCCCCTGAAACGTCTGGAGGTTGCCACGGAGCATATTGCCGGAGGGGAATACGGATATCGCATCCATGTTAAAGGCAATGACGAAATAGCGGAATTGTCCCGTCATATGAATGAGATGGCATCGGAAGTGGAGACCAGTATCCGGCGGGTAGAAGAACTTGCCCGGGAAAGGGAGACCTTTATCGCCAATATGGCTCATGAGTTAAAGACCCCCCTGACATCTATTCTGGGATTTGCCGATATTATGACCATTAAGAGCAATATGGACGAGGCGGAGCGCCGGGAATATGCAGCTGTCATTTCGGCGGAGGCAAAAAGGCTGAAGATTCTTTCTTCCAGGCTAATGGAACTGATTACTATTCAGGAGACGGCGTTGATTCTGCGTCCGATGAACTTGGGAGAACTGGCGGAGCGGGCGCTGGAGGTATTTTCCCCTGTCTGCGCGAAGCGGCAGTGCTGCGTACAAAGGAGGCTCCAGCCTCTGTGGGTGGAGGCGGATGAGGCTCTGCTTACTTCTCTTGTGCTGAACCTGTTGGATAATGCGTTGAAGGCATCTTTGCCCGGACAGGAGATTGGGGTTACACTGGAGGAGAGAGCAGGCAGCGCGGTCCTGGCGGTGCGTGACTACGGAACAGGAATACCAAAAGCGGAACTGGAGCGTGTGACGGAGGCATTTTATATGGTGGATAAGGCTCGTTCCCGCAGTGAAGGGGGTTCCGGGGTGGGACTTGCCCTGTGCAAAGCCATTGTGGAAGCCCATCATGGCAGTTTGCAGATCGAAAGCTGGGAGGGGCGGGGCAGCAGGGTTTCAGTGGCATTGCCTTTAAAGTCCCTACAGGAAAAAGCATAAGGATGTGGGAATGATAAATGAGAAAAACATGGATGATTGTGACAGTGGCACTGGCCGCGGTGATTCTGACAGCAGGTGTACTATTGCTGCCGGTGGTATATGCAGGCATTTTTGATGCGGGCAAAATTATATATGAAGAGGAGGCTTTGCCGGAAGAACTTATAATGGCGCCTGAACTTTTTATGGACAGATTTCGCTATCCGCTGCAGGAGGAAACGGAAAGCATGCCGAAGGCAGAGAGGGAAGTGCATGTGGCTGACTGTCGGAATATCCTGGGGCCGGAGATCTATGAGAGAGCTTTTGCGCTGGTGGGCCTGGAAGAAGAGGAACGCTATTGGGATGCCCTGTCGGCGGTAAAGGGGAGAAGTCTGTTCCTGCTTCAGACCCAGGCAGAAAAGGGAGGGAAAGAGTATCGTTTGGATGCAGCTATGAGCGATGCGTTGATTCCCTTTCTGATTTGCTGTAAAAGCGGCAAGGAGCCGTCTGAGGCGGAAGTGGGAGAGGCCGCAGAGGCGCTTGGCGTGCTTTGCGACTCGGAAACGGAGAGTCTGCGCCGCTATGTGGAGGAAATCGACGGAGTCTATGAGACCTGCCAGGAGTACCAAAATCGAGTGAGAGAACTGTATCTTTCCCTTTTGCGGGAAGGAGAGTCCATGGAGCCTGGGCAGGTGCAGGAGATCAGGGGAGAGATACCCTTATGGGATTGCTGCGTTCGGGGGGAATGGCAGGTATGCGCGGACAACAGGGAGGCGGTGCTTGTATGCATGATGGGACAAGGCGCTCTGGTTTTGTATTATGATGCCGTGGAGGGAGAATTCTGCGGGTATAGGATTCAGTTTTCGGATGCCTGGTGAGGAGGGTTCCGAAATAGCGTCAAGGACAGTTTCGGAGACTGTCTTTGCTTTTTTTTTGCATTTTTTGGGGGATTTGCTGTAAAAGGATGTTTTATGATAGGGTCAGAAAAGAAGAAAGGAGTTTTTCAGTATGAGAGTAAAAATTGTAAAGTTGACTTTCATGGCAATTTTCATGGCAATGCTGTCAGGCTGCGCCGGAAATACGCCTGTCCAGGGGGAGGGCGGAGCGATGCAGGCAACCGGGGAGAGCGGACTGGTACAGAATCGGACTTCGGAAGAAAACGGAGCGGAGAATGACGCTTCTTCCGATGCCGTATCTCCGGCACCCGATACCGTTGACGATTTGTATACGAGGGAGGAAGATATTCTGCCGATTACCCAGTCAGCGTCTGCCGGAGGAATCTCCTATGAAATCAAGAATGTGGAGTATACGGAAAGTTTTGGAAGCAGGAACCGGGAGAATCTGAATATATTTACGCCGGGGGCAGACACGGACAGTGAGGGCAATCTTTCGGAAGGATTTCGGTATCTGTTCCTTACCATTACCTTTACCAATATCACGGACCAGTCCCGGGAGATTATTCGGACCGACAATGATATCTCGGCTATAGGGGATTCTCTGGTTACGATCCCGTGGGCGACCGAAGCCTGCTATTATGATGCGGATTGGACAGAGGGGACGGAGAACGAAAGGCATCATTGGGTATTGGAGCCCGGAGCGACCGTGACAAGCGAAATCGGATGGGTAGTCGGGAGCAGCGGCCGCCTCATGGAGGCGGATCCCACCCTGGAAGGCCGTATGGGTTCCATGGGGCCTTATCCACTTTATTATCATGTAAATGAGTATGACGGGAGCAGCGCGAACGGCTATTTTATTGAGTTGGACGTAAAGGCGGAGTAGAGATGGCAGGTATTTTGAAATTTGAGTTGGACAGAGCGTTTAAAAACCGGCGTATGGGGGGCGTCTTGCTGATTGGCTTAAGTATCAGCCTCTGGCATTTGTGGGAGTACATTGTACCGGTGAGGGATTATGTCAATGGGGGCGGTTATCCTCTGTCATCTTTCAACAAATGGATGGGTGGGGAGAATTACTCCTTCCAGGGTTCTTTGTATTTTATGTGGCTGCCCATGCTCTGCGCGCTTCCCCACAATACAAGTTTTGTATCTGATTGTGCCTGGGGCTATGGGAGTCAGGTGACGGTACGGGGCGGATGGAGAAAGTATCTGGCGGCAAAATATCTGGCGGTATTCTTAAGCGGCGCTGTGGTTGCCGTCCTGCCTCTGGCGTTTGATTTTTTGAGTACCAACCTTTTTCTTCCGGCCGTAATGCCCCAAGCGGGAATGGGGCTTGCGCCGATTGGGGAGGAATCCTTTCTGGGAGCGCTTTATTTCAGTAATCCTGTTTTGTATCTGCTGTTTTACCTGGGGATGGACGGGCTGTTTTACGGATTATTCAATACCCTTTCTCTTGCTGCCGCAGTATTTTTCAGGAACCGCTTTGCCGTACAACTGACGCCTTTTTTGGTTTACACCTTTTTATTCTCCGTGGGAACCACGGCCATGGAGTTCTCGGCGTGTCCCGGAGGCTTTCTGCGGCCCAGCCAGCAGTTTATCCCTGCTCCGAATTGGATGCTGGGGGAACTGGGGGCGCTTTTAGGCGCAGGAGCAGTGTTTTTTCTCTATTTCAAAAATAAGGAGAAGGCATTCTTATGAAGAAAAGTTTGCGAAGATTGGGAAAACTGATTTTGTACGATCTGAATTATGGGTATCGGGATTGCAGGCTGAAATGGCTGGGCGCGTTCCTGGTCCAGGTTTATTTTGTAAACATGGCGTATCAGTGGTGCGCCGGGGCCCGGGGGCAGATGGGGGTACTGGGATACCTGACCTGGCTTTTCCGGGGAATGCCGGAATATTTTGCGGTGGAAACAGGACGGTTTGAGATTCCTGTACCCTGGCTGATGCTTCATGCCTGTCTGCTGTTTCTTGTGGGATTTTATCCGGCGGCTGATCTGACCCGCAGCGGCGGCCAGGCGTTGGTGCGGACAGGAAAGCGCAGACACTGGCTGCTTGGCAAGGCGGTATGGGTGCTCTGTACCGTGACGACATACTACTGTCTGCTGACTGTGGTTCTGATCATCTGCGCATTGCTGACAGGAGGGATTGCCTGTTCAGGGGAAGCCATGAAATTTCTGTATGGAATGGAGATGGAGGAAATAGAGGGCATGGAAATCATTCTCTCCTGGTGGATTGCGCCATATCTGGTTTCCCTGACCCTGTGCCTGGCGGAAATGACACTCTCCCTTGTGCTGGAGCCGGTACTGGCACTATTTCTCATGTTGGGGTACCTGACGGCTTCCGTTTTCTGGACGATGCCTGTGCTGCTGGGAAATTACGCCATGTTGCTGCGCCGGGACTTTTGGCAGGGGCATGAAGACATTTCCTTCATTAACTGTCTGGCGGCATGTGGGATATGTATTGGGGCGGCGTTGACAACGGGCTGCCTGTATATAAAGAAGAAAGATATTTTTCCGACTGAAAATATATAAAATTGAAGATAGAGGTGGTGGGATGAAGATCGTAGTAAGCCATGCAACCAAGGAGATTCATGGCATAAAAGTACTGAAGGATGTAAGTATGGCTCTGGAAAGCGGCTCGGTATACGGCTTTCTGGGAAGAAACGGTTCCGGAAAGACCATGATGATGCGGGCCCTGTGCGGATTTATTTCCCTTACGGAAGGAAGCATCGAGATGGATGGGAGCCGTCTGGGAAGCGGGGAGGACTTTCCCCGGAATCTGGGAATGCTTTTGGAGACGCCTGTATTCCTGCCGGAACGCACGGGGTATGAAAATCTCCGCCTCCTGGCTGCCATCAGGGGAGAGGCCGCCGGGGATGACATTCGAAAAGCATTGGAGCAGGTGGGACTGGACCGCGGGGATAGACGGAAGGTGGGAAAGTATTCCCTGGGAATGCGCCAGCGTCTGGGAATTGCCTGCGCCATTATGGAAGGGCCGGAACTTCTGATTCTGGATGAGCCCTTCAACGGACTGGATGAAGGCGGCTGCAAAATGCTGAGGGAGTTGATCGTTCGGTATCGGAAGGAAGGCTGCCTGATTGTACTGGCCTGCCACGACAGGGAGGAACTGGAATTTTTGTCCGATACGATTTACAGGGTGGATAGCGGTAGTTTTACATTGATGTGAGGTGGAGCAGGATGGGAAAAAAGATTGTGCTGATTTTGCTTTTGCTGATTTCCTGTGTCGTGGGTTATCGGATTTTCCAGGTGAACCTGCGATATCCCAGTCCGAAGATATGGACAGGCGGGCTGCAGGATACAATTCTGGCGGGGAATTACAGGATAACCTTTTCGAACTGGCAGTGGGCGGACGGTGCGCTGCTGCAGGAGCTTTGTCCGGGCTATTGCATGTTTGTGGATGAAAACGGAATGGAATATCCCACGGAACGTGAAAGGGTGGGGCTAATTACGCTGAGAGTCGAGAAACAGAAGGAGGACGGCAGTATACTGGATTTGACTGACATGGCCTTTGAATCCGGAGCCTGGGGAAATCAGTTTGATATGGAACTGATGTACCTGCTGAATCCACAACTGGAGGGACTGAGCCTGCAGATGGAAGAGGGGGAGTGCAGGGACATCATTTTTCCCATGATTATGTCGGATTTACAGTTTGCGCAGAGCGCATGGGAGCGGATTGATGAAAGGGAGTTCTATATGGTGCTGGCGTATTATCCGATGAAGCTGCGGTTCCGATGCAGGTGAGAACTATTCTGCCGCTTTCGATCTGTAAAAACCTTTGGTTTGAGGGGGGCGTGGATCCCGCTGTTAACATGGAGATAAAAAAGAACCCCATCAAATGAGGTTCCGAGAGCAGATAACGGGAGTCGAACCCGCCTTTCCAGCTTGGGAAGCTAGCGTTCTACCGATGAACCATATCTGCACTTTCAAACAATGAAAAGTATACCACAAAGAGTTCTCTTTGTAAACCACTAATTTAAAATTCGATTCATTTATCATTCGGATAAGAGCGGATGCCGGTATTATTGATCCTTGTAAAAACACGATTGACAGTTTCCTTTTTCCTGTGGTACATTATATACAATATTTCATATTAACAAAAGACAAAAGGAGTTTTCATCATGACATTGTATGAGAAATTCTGCTGGTACTTTTGACGAATGGTTTTCAAAGCAGAAACCGGGTTTATTTCCGAAGGACTTTTTATTTTGGGACGGCAGTGGATTCCGTTGGCTCTATTTATATGAAGATGGAATGGACGTACCGAAGGAATTTGAGATCATTGATTTTCAAGGCGGTTTTTATGCCGTGGCAACGGATATTGATGAAAAAACGGATATGGAAGCCTTGAAAAGAGAAGTCGACTTGTTTCTGGAAGAAAACGGGTTTGAACGGGATCCGTCGCGGCAGGAGTTGGGTCATATTATAACTTCGCCTGCCGCGCAAAAAATAATGGGGTATAACCAAATGGATTATTATTCTCCCATAAAGGCCAAAGAGTAAGGCGATCTACCGCAGGGAACCTGCGGTAGATTTTTTGCTGTGTTTCAGGTATGAACTGCAGGGAAGAGGAGGTAAGTGTGTAAAGAAATTCTAAACGGTCAAAGTATGCCCGCTAAGAATTTCTAAGTTACACACAGAAGAATCGCAGGAGAAGCGATTCTTCACACGGATTATTTGTGCCGCCGCAGGCGGCATGCCGGGAAGTTTGAAAGTAAACTTTCAAATATTGATTGGAGTATGCGCTGAAGCGCACAGGGGGTATAAGGATGGAACAGACTACACATAGGAGGCGTTTGGAACTCAGCGGCAGCGCCTTGAAAATCATTGCCATGGTCACCATGCTGATTGATCATATCGGCGCGGCGGTGCTGGTGCGGTATCTCCTGGGGATGCAGAGCCATATTGGCAGCATAGAGGCTTATAATCAGTTGTTTATCCTGTACCGGGTGCTGAGGGGAATTGGCCGGATCTCCTTTCCCATCTACTGCTTTCTGCTGGTGGAGGGATTTCAGAAGACCCGGAATCTGAAAAAATACATCCTGCGGCTGGGAATTTTCGCGGTTATCGCAGAAGTGCCTTTTGACTTGTGCTTTTCGTCCAGAGTTGTTTGCCTGGAACACCAGAGTGTTATGCTGACCTTGCTGGTGGGCGTTATCACCATGTGGGGCGTATCTCTGCTGGAGGCCCGTGTAAGGGACAGGCGTCTGCTGGTACCCTGTGCTGCCGCGGTTATTGCTGCAGGAGCGGCCGGGGCGGAACTGCTGCGGACGGATTACGGCTATATGGGTGTGGCCTGTATCATGGTGTTGTATGCGCTGCGCCGTGTCAAATGGATGCAGATGCTGGGAGGCTGTCTGGTTTTCCTGTGGGAGATATGGGCCCCCATTGCTTTTATCCCCATCGCCTGTTACAACGGCAGGAGAGGACTGAATTTAAAATATCTGTTTTATCTTTTTTATCCCCTGCATCTGCTTATTCTGTATCTGATCTGTGTATGGATGGGGACCGGGCATATTCCGGCAATTTGATTTATTATGAAAGGAATCCCGGCCCTGCGCCGACAGGGAATATGCGGCATCTTATTATAGTAGGAATGGCCGATTGACGGATTTACCGTTTTAAGGTAAACTGGGATTAAAATAAGAGACAGTATTTGCCGGAAGAGCAGTCGGAAAACATCCGCTGCGGTTCGGACAGATGCGGGAACGGTAGGAGGAACTGAGGATGCAGATGCCTATATTTGAAAAATATATTGACGAACTCCTGGAGAAGAGCACATTGGACGTGCCCGCCTGGAATATTGAGAAAGCCCGGGCCGGCCTGAAAGCCGGGTGGAATTACATAGACGGCTGCATGATCCTGGCACTTCTGGAAATATACAGGGCCACGGGGGAGAAGAAGTACTATGAATTTGCAGATGCTTTCATCGACCACCGGGTTATGGAGGACGGCTCTATTGCCGGGTATCGGGTGGAGGAGTACAATATTGACAATGTGAACGCAGGAAAAACTCTCTTTGCCCTGTATGAGATAAACGGCAGGGAGAAATACCGCAGGGCCATCGACCTGATTTATTCCCAGATTCAGACCCAGCCCAGGACGGCAGAGGGGAATTTCTGGCACAAGAAGATCTATCCCAACCAGGTGTGGCTGGACGGTATGTATATGGGGCAGCCCTTTTATATGGAATATGAGACCAAATTCAATCAGAGGCAGCATTACAATGACATTTTCAGCCAGTTTGCCAATGTGGTAAAGAATATGCGGGACCGGGAGACGGGGCTGTATTATCACGGATATGATGCCAGCAGGGAAGTGTTCTGGTGTGACCGGGAGACGGGGCTTTCCCGGAATTTCTGGCTCAGAGCCCTGGGATGGTACTCCATGGCACTGCTGGACACTTTGAACAAATGCGAGCCCGGTCAGGAATACCGGGAAGCTTATGACAATCTGAAACAGGTATTTATAGAACTGGTGGATTCCATGCTGAAATTCCAGCATGCCAGCGGCCTCTGGTATCAACTCCCCGCACTGGGAGGGAAGGATCCCAACTATCTGGAGACCAGCGGCAGTTCCATTATGGCCTACTGTCTCTTAAAGGGCGTGCGCCTGGGGATTTTGCCCGAGCATTACAGGGAATATGGCCTGAAGGCTTTTGACGGCGTATGCAGCAACTATCTGAAGGAAAAGGACGGTCATCTGAGCCTGGGAGGGATCTGCCTGGTGGCGGGCCTTGGCCCTGCCAGTGACTTGCGCAGGGACGGCAGCTTTGAATACTATATGTCAGAGCCCATTGTGGAGGATGATGCCAAGGGCGTGGGCCCGCTGCTGCTGGCCTACACGGAACTGCGCAGGCTGGAGAATTGAAAGGGGATAGCATAGGAGATATCGGATGTGCCCGGATTACAGCACTTCCAGATGTTCCAGCAGGATTTTAACCCCCATCAGGATCAGCAGGATTCCGCCTGCCAGTTCGGCTCTGGATTTGTAGCGGCTGCCGAAGAGATTGCCCACTTTGACCCCAAGGGCCGAGAGCACGAAAGTGGTGGCCCCGATTAAGCATACGGCTGGCAGGAGATCCACCCGCAGGAAGGCGAAGGTGATTCCCACTGCCAGCGCGTCGATGCTGGTGGCCACCGCCAGCAGGAACATTTCTTTAAAGTACATGGTGCTGCTGGCTTTTTCCTCTTCTTTGGAGAAGGCTTCCTTGACCATATTGGCGCCGATCAGGGCCAGCAGGCCAAAGGTGATCCAATGGTCTATATGGGTTATGTATTTCTCAAAGCGGTTGCCCAACAGATAGCCCAGCAGCGGCATCAGGGCCTGGAAACTGCCGAACCAGACTCCGGCGATGGCCGCTTTTTTTAAGGGTGCTTTTTCCATGGCCAGTCCCTTGCAGACGGATACCGCGAAGGCGTCCATGGACAGACCCACGGCGATCAGAAACAGATTAAGCAATGTCATAAGTCCCTCTTTTCCGCAGTTGCTCCGCAGATGTTGTGCCGGGCGGCTGCCTTTTTGTTTTGATTATGGAGGGGCGGGCCATGCGGCGGCGAAAAAAAGAGGCCCATGGACATTGGACGCGTCTCGGCGCCGACTGTCCATGAGTCTCGTTATAACATCCGCATGTCAGGCAATGCCAGACGAAAAAACGTCATTATGTTGACATTGCCGCAGCCCGGGGCTGCAAACTACTCCCTCATAAACCCTGTAAATTTTTTACATCATATCTCATTGTGAGGAAGTTGTCAAGAAAAATGGTAAATATTTTGTATAATTTACCGTCTCCTACAAAGAATACAGGATGAGAAAGAAGTCTGTAACCGGCGGTCCTGCTGCTTTGCGTGCAGAGGGAAGCCTTGGAGCGGCAGGATTCCGGGGACGGAGAGCCAGGAGCGCAGTCCGCAGCCCGGACTGTGCGGGAAAGGAGTAGAGATGGGAATTACATTGAATGTGTGGGTTTTCTCAGGGATTATCGGAGTGGCTTACATTATGGGCTATCTGATGAGCCGCACCATGGGCCGGATGCTGGCGGTGGAGGGCGCGGACGCAGAGACGCCGGCCCGGCGGGAAAGCTGGCTGGAGACGGCGGCCCAGAGCGCAGCCGGGGCGTGGACGGATAGCGGAATCCGTTCCGGGAGAGGACTTCAGAGTGAGACCGCAGCACGGCCGGATAGCGGAATCCGCTCCGGGAGAGGGCTTCAGAGCGAGACCGCAGCACGGACGGAGGGCGGAATCCGTTCCGGGAGAAGACTTCAGGGCGAGACCGCAGCATGGACGGAGAGCGGAACCCGGACCGAAGATCCGCTTATGGAGCGGGGAAGGACGGCGCAAACGCCGGAAAACCGGGAAATGTATCCGGAGGAGCAGGGAACCTGGTCTTCGCAGGACAGAAGACCGGGAAATACCCTTCGGCAGGGGGGGCTGGGGCACAGCAGGGGGTATTGGCCCAGGCGGACCGCCCAGGGCCCGGACAGGGGCGATTATGCGGGGGAAGCCAGGGAATGGCAGAAGGCCCACATGCAGCGCAGATACCGTGGACGTTCTCACCGGGAACAACAGGCCAAGCCCGCAGGACATCCTATCGCCAGCCCGGTGGCGGGACAGGTGGACGTATTGGAGGCACAGGGACGCCGGGGCGTGCTTCTCACTCCGGAGGACAACAAAGTCTACGCTCCGGCCTCGGGCAAGATCATCCGTCTCTATCCCCGGGGCAACGAGTTTCTGCTGCGCACGGATTCCGGCGTGGTACTGCGGCTGCGGGCAGGGGAGCGGGACGCGGAGATGACCCGGGACTATTTCCGTCCCAGAATCATGCAGAACGAATTTGTGGGCAAGGGTAAGCTGCTGCTGGAATATGACAGGGAGGCCCTGGCCAGGGACGGTTATGATACCCATGTGTCCATGACCGTGGAGGAAGGAGAGGACAGTTACGATTTGTCCGTCACCGGCTCCATGTGGGTGAAAAACGGGCAGGATTGCCTGTGGGTGTTGTAGGCGCAGGAAAAATATGTTATACTGAGTCCATGGTTTTTGTTACAGAAGGTATACAGGGAACAGGCATAAGCCTGACAGGAGGAAGCTATGGACAGGAGTAAAATAAGAAAAATGTGGATTGCGGATCAGGGGGACGGAACGTACAGGAACCCCATTCTCTATACGGATTATTCCGACCCCGACGCAATCCGTGTGGGAGAAGACTATTTTATGGTTGCTTCCAGCTTTTGCAATGCGCCGGCGGTGCCGCTGCTGCATTCCCGGGATCTGGTGAACTGGAAGGTCATCAATTATGTCTGGGACCAAATGCCTTTTGACACTTACGACAGGCCCCTGCACGGCTGCGGCGCCTGGGCTCCCTCCATCCGCTACCACGAGGGAACCTACTATGTGTTTGTTCCCATGCCGGACGAGGGAATCATGATGAGCAAAACCACCGATCCCTGGGGCAAATGGTCCGAGCCTGCCTATGTGCGCAAGGTGGTGGGCTGGATCGATCCCTGCCCTTTCTGGGATGAGGACGGTAAGGCTTATATGGTGACGGCTTTTGCCAGAAGCCGCATCGGTTTCAAGAGTTTTCTCTATATGTCCCCCATGGAGCCGGATTGCTCCGGCGTGCTGGACGACGGGCAGTTTGTCTACGACGGCCACGCTACCCAGCCCACCATCGAGGGGCCGAAATTATATAAAAGAAACGGATATTACTATATCTTTGCTCCGGCGGGAGGTGTGAAGCCCGGCTGGCAGACAGTGCTGCGCTCCCGTAACATCTATGGCCCATATGAGGAAAAGATCGTGCTGCGTCAGGGCGATACCCCGGTGAACGGCCCTCACCAGGGCGCATGGGTGGATACGCCGGACGGACAGGACTGGTTTCTGCATTTTCAGGATGTGGGCAACGCGGGACGTATCGTACATCTGCAGCCCATGCGCTGGGTGGACGACTGGCCGGTGATCGGCGAGGACCCGGATGAGGACGGCTGCGGCCAGCCGGTGCTGCGGCATGTAAAGCCTGCGGTGGGCGCTACATATCCCATAGACGCGCCGGAGGACAGCGATTTCTTTGAGGGGGATAAGCTGGGACTTCAGTGGCAGTGGAACGCCAATTACCGGGAGGACTGGTACAGCCTGGGGAATGGCCGGCTGACCCTGTATGCCCAGGACAGCGATCCCGGGCTTCAACTCTGCGATGTGCCCAATCTGCTGCTTCAGAAATGGCCTGCCCCTGAGTTTCGGATTACGGCCTGCCTCCGATTGGACAATCTGAAAGAGGGGGACGCGGCGGGCCTGGTATCCCAGTGCGGGCATTACACCGGCCTGCTGGTCCATAAAAAGGACGGGAAGCTGGTTCTGCAGCAGCGCATCGGCAACTGGACCGAAAACGATGAAATCCGCAGGGAGGCGGCGGTGCTGCCGGAGGGCACGGAAATCCTGTATCTGGGGATGCTGGTCAAGCAGGAGACGGAGGTATCCTTCTGCTACAGCCTGACGGAAGAGGGAGAATACATTCCCGTGGGACAATGTGTGGAAGCCACTCCCGGCCGCTGGGTGGGGGTGAAAGCAGGGCTGACAGCCATCAACGAGAGCGGTATTTCCGGCGGCAGTATGGCGGTGGACTATTTTGTGTTTGAAGAACTGTAGGAATTTCTTAGTTTGCCTGTGATATGCGGAAAGCGAATCGGAGGGCTGTTGGAGAATTGGCTATTCTGCAATGGCCCTTATCTCTGTCCGAAGATTATTTAGAAAAAATTTAGAAAAAAGAACTTGTATTTTGGCAGGAAAGTGTTATATTTGTTGTAGAACAGAAAAACAAGAACCTGTCGGAAGGAGTGAGGTTTATGAATATTTCCAAATTTACACAGAAGTCCATGCAGGCGGTGCAGAATTGCGAGAAGCTGGCCTATGAGTACGGCAACCAGGAGATCGAACAGGAGCATCTGCTGCAGAGTCTGCTGACCATTGACGACAGTCTGATTCTGAAGCTCATCGAGAAGATGGAGATTCAGAAGGAGCATTTTTTAAACCGGGTGGAACAGGCCCTGCAAAAGCGGGTCAAAGTGCAGGGGGGCAAGGTCTATATGGGACAGCATCTGAACAAGGTGCTGATCTCCGCCGAGGACGAGGCCAAGCAACTGGGGGACGAGTATGTATCCGTGGAACATTTGATGCTGTCCATGCTGCGTTTTCCCAGCCGGGAGATTGAGGCCATCTGGAAGGAGTACGGTATTACCCGGGATCGCTTTCTGCAGGCGCTTTCCACCGTGCGGGGCAATCAGAGAGTGACCAGCGACAATCCGGAGGCCACCTATGACACTCTGGAGAAATACGGACAGGAGCTGGTGGAGAGGGCCCGCAATCAGAAACTGGACCCGGTGATCGGACGGGACAGCGAGATTCGGAATGTAATCCGCATCCTCTCCCGCAAGACCAAGAATAACCCGGTGCTCATCGGTGAACCCGGCGTGGGCAAGACCGCCGTGGTGGAGGGATTGGCCCAGCGTATCGTCCGGGGGGATGTGCCTCAGGGGCTGAAGGACAAAAAACTTTTTTCCCTGGATATGGGGGCCCTGGTGGCCGGAGCCAAATACCGGGGGGAGTTTGAGGAGCGTCTGAAAGCCGTGCTGGAGGACGTAAAGCAGTCCGATGGCCAGATCATCCTGTTCATTGACGAATTGCATACCATTGTGGGCGCAGGCAAGACGGAGGGCGCCATGGATGCGGGCAATATGTTAAAACCCATGCTGGCCCGGGGGGAACTGCACTGCATCGGCGCTACCACTCTGGACGAATATCGCCAGTATATTGAAAAAGACCCGGCTCTGGCCCGCCGCTTCCAGCCTGTGTTGGTGGATGAGCCCACAGTGGAGGACACCATCTCCATCCTGCGGGGGCTGAAGGAGCGCTATGAGGTCTACCATGGTGTAAAGATTATGGACAATGCCCTGGTCAGCGCCGCCACCCTCTCCAGCCGCTATATCTCCGACCGTTTTCTGCCGGATAAAGCCATAGACCTGGTAGACGAGGCCTGCGCCCTGATCAAGACGGAACTGGACAGTCTGCCCACGGAACTGGACGAACTGCAGCGCAAGGTCATGCAGATGGAGATTGAAGAGGCGGCCCTGAAAAAGGAGGATGACCGCTTGAGTCAGGAGCGTCTGGCCGATCTCCAGAAAGAGCTGGCGGAGTTAAAAGAAGAATTTGCGGGACGCAAGGCCCAATGGGACAACGAGAAGAAGTCCGTGGAGGACCTTTCAAAGCTGCGGGAGCAGATTGACGATGTGAATAACCAGATCCAGATCGCCCAGCGGGACGGGAATCTGGAGAAGGCTGCCGAATTAAGCTATGGTACGCTGCCCGCATTGAAAAAGCAGCTGGAAATCGAAGAGGAGAAGGTCAATGCCAGGGATATGTCCCTGGTGCATGAGAAAGTGTCCGATGAGGAGATCGCCAAGATCATCTCCCGGTGGACCGGCATCCCGGTGGCCAAGCTGACGGAGAGCGAGCGCAACAAAACCCTGCATCTGGACGAGGAACTGCATCGGAGAGTGATCGGCCAGGACGAGGGCGTCACCAAGGTCAGCGAAGCCATCATCCGCTCTAAGGCGGGGATCAAGGATCCGGGCAAGCCCATCGGCTCTTTCCTGTTCCTGGGCCCCACCGGCGTGGGCAAGACGGAACTGGCCAAATCCCTGGCAGCGGCTCTGTTCGACGACGAAAACAATATGGTGCGTATCGACATGAGCGAATATATGGAAAAATATGCCGTATCCCGCCTGATTGGAGCGCCTCCCGGCTATGTTGGCTATGAGGAGGGAGGGCAGCTTACGGAGGCCGTCAGAAGGAAGCCCTATTCGGTGGTGCTGTTTGACGAGGTGGAGAAAGCCCACCCGGATGTGTTCAATGTACTGCTTCAGGTGCTTGACGACGGCCGGATCACTGATTCCCAGGGGCGCACTGTAGATTTTAAGAACACCATATTGATCATGACTTCCAACATCGGAGCCCCTTACCTGCTGGAGGGCATACAGGAGGACGGCAGTATCTCCGCAGAGGCGGAGGAAATGGTGATGAATGAGCTGCGGGGGCATTTCCGGCCTGAGTTTTTGAACCGATTGGACGAGACAATTCTGTTCAAGCCCTTAACCAAGGAAAATATCGGCGGTATTATCACGCTGATTGTCAAGGAGCTGAATCAACGTCTGGAGGACAGGGATCTGACCATCCGTTTAATGCCGGAGGCGGAGCGTTTTATCATCGACCAGGCATATGACCCGGTATATGGGGCCCGTCCACTGAAAAGGTATATCCAGAAACATGTGGAGACTCTGGCGGCCCGGCTGATCCTGTCTGATCAGGTGGAGACAGGGGACACCATAGAAATTCGGGTGGAAGGGGAGACGCTTACCGCGCTGCCCGTCCATCGGAAACAGTAGGGATTCGGAACAGGCAGTTCCATCCTGCCGCGGCAGGGTGGGACTGTTTTTTATGGACGGAGGCGATTCCCTTACGGCAAACAGGCAAAAGCGCAGTTGATTTTGGGGATAGAAACAGCTATACTATGGAGAAGAGAGAAAAAGGTGCTGATTGGCAAACGGAGTGATGTTATGACACAGAAAGATCTGACCAGGGGGGCAGTATTCCCCACCCTGTGTTTTTTTGCCCTGCCCATGATTTTGGGCAATATGCTGCAGCAGGGCTATAATATTGTGGATACCTGGGTGGTGGGGCGCTTTGCGGGTTCCGACGCCCTGGCTGCTGTGGGGGCGGCGTTTGCCCTGATGACTTTCCTGACTTCCATGCTGTTGGGGCTGTGTATGGGCAGCGGAGTGGTGTTTTCCCTATGCTTTGGCAGACAGGATCGGGAGGGCCTGGAAAAGGGGATCTGCGCCTCCTTTTTGCTGGTGGTCTTGGTGGCCGCCCTGCTGACCGTTCTTTCCCTGCTGGGGGTGGACCTGATTCTGGAGTGGATGCGGATTCCCCGGCGAATTTGGTCCATCACCCGGGAGTATCTGGTTCTGATCTTCTGGGGAATTCCGGCGGTGGCTTTGTACAATTTTTTCGGCGCGTATCTGAAAGCCCTGGGGAATTCCGTGGTTCCCCTGGTGTTTCTGGGAGTGGCTACAGTATTGAACATCGGATTGGATATCCTCTTTGTGGCCGTCTGGCAGCAGGGCACTGCCGGCGCCGCGGCGGCAACCATCCTTTCCCAGTACGGTTCGGGTCTGGGCATCGGCATATATGTATTGGCCACCAGTAAAGCCGTAAGGGAGGCTTTTACCAGGTTTCGGGTAAGCCGGGCCGGTCTGGGGCAGATTATCAGTTATTCCGGGCTTACCTGTGTTCAGCAATCGGTAATGAACCTGGGGATTTTGATGGTACAGGGATTAGTGAACAGCTTTGGCACCACGGTCATGGCGGCTTTTGCGGCGGCGGTGAAAGTGGACGCCTTTGCCTATATGCCCGCCCAGGAATACGGTAATGCCTTTTCCACCTTTATTGCCCAGAATATGGGGGCGGGAAAGGGAGAGAGGGTCCGAAAGGGAGTGCGCTGCGGCGTGCTCACCACCGTCTCCTATTGTCTGGCGGTGTCTCTGGTCCTGTGGTTTCTGGCAAAGCCCCTGCTGTTGATTTTCATTGATCCGGGAGAGATCGCTATTCTGGAGGAGGGGGTGCGGTATCTGCACATAGTGGGGCCTTTTTACTGCGGGATCGGCTGCCTGTTCCTGTTCTACGGGCTGTACCGGGCCATAGGCAAGCCGGGTATATCGGTGGTGCTGACCATCGTATCTCTGGGGACCCGGGTGGCGCTGGCCTATACCCTGGCGGCCATTCCGCCCCTGGGCGTGGTGGGGATCTGGTGGGCCATTCCCATCGGCTGGGGGCTGGCGGATTTGCTGGGCGGGCTGTTCTATTTTAGGTACAGGAAAAAATTGACTGACGGAAAGGGATGAGCAGATGAAAATAGTAATTTTATGTGGGTTCGGAAGCGTCGCGGATTTCCGCCGATTTTGTCAGAAGGATGCTGAGGGAGTACAATAAAGTTTGATGTACTCCTGCTTTAAGGAGAAAGGAGCCGCAGACGGAGGGAGGTGGAATGAAAACAGAACGTTTGTATGCAATCACCGTATATCTGCTGAACCACGGCAGGACGTCTGCCAGCGAATTGGCCAGACATTTTGAAGTGTCTCTGCGGACCATACAGAGGGATATAGATTCTCTGTGCCTGGCGGGGATTCCTGTGGCCGCCGTGAACGGCGCGGCTGGGGGCTACGAAATCTCGGAACGCTTTATCATGGACAAGGGCTTTGCCACTTCTGATGATTATTCGTATATATTGACTGCGCTGAAGGGTCTGGTGTCGGCCACTGAGGATCAAAAGGCAAAACGTACGCTGGAGAAGATCGTCCAGGTTTCCCAGCCCGGCGAAAACGGCATAATTCTGGATTTCTCTGTTTTGCGGGAGGGGGATCAGGAGGTTCTGCATAGTCTGCAGAGGGCGGTGCTTGAAAAGCGCGCCGTGGAGTTTGCCTATACCAATAATGACAATATAACCCGGCTCCACAATGTGGAGCCGGTGGCCGTGCTGTACAGATGGTATGCCTGGTATCTGTTGGCCTATTCCAAGGTCAGGAAGGACTACCGAACCTACAAGCTGGTGCGGATTCGTGACTTGCAGATTACGGACATGCCCTTTGAAAAGGAACATGCAGCCGCTGAAGTGATATTGGGGGAGTCAGACCAAAAGGATTCCCGCCGGTATACGGAGATTTGGATTCGGTGCAGGGAGGCGGCCAAAGGGCGGGTGAGGGAGTATTTGAAGGGAACCGTGACCCGGGAGTATGGGGATGGCAGCGTTCTGATGAAAGCGACCGTGGTGGAGAATGAACAGTTCTGGATCGGGATGTTGCTGTCCCTGGGAGACCTGGCGGAAGTGGTGGCCCCGGAGGAAATTCGCCGGCGTATTCTGGAATCGGCGCAAAATCTTGTGGCCCTGTACAGCGGGTCCCCGTGGACAGCAGAATGAGAAAGGGGGCTTTAAGAGCGGATGTTGAGCGGCCTGTATGAAAGCCGGAAAGATTTTTAAAAAAGTATGACAACCAGTTGTCGTATATGCCGTGATATACTTGCCATGAAAACCATATCCACAGGATATGCGGAACTCTAAACAGCATATCCCCGGAAAGCGCAGGGATGCACATGGGGACGCTGAGCGGCCCTGTGTGCATCCAAAGAAAGTTGCGCTGTAGGGGATATGCGGAACTCTAATAGGAGGTAGAAAAATGGTAAGTCCGTACGAACAATGTCCGATCTATGAAAACGAGAACTATTTACTCAGGCTGGTGGAGGCTTCCGATGGGCCGGATCTGCTCAGGGTGTATTCCGATGAAAAGGCGGTGCCCTATTTCAACAGTGACAACTGCAACGGGGATGACTTTCACTATACCACTTTGGAGCGCATGCAGGCCGCTATTGATTTTTGGCTCCGGGCATACGGGGACAAGGGTTTTGTGCGCTGGGCCATTGTAGACAAGGGTGCGGGGCAGGCCGTCGGGACGATTGAACTGTTCAACCGCAGGGCCCGGGACTATTTTGACGACTGCGGCCTGCTGCGTCTGGATCTCAGAAGCGATTATGAGCAGGCTGACAGAATCGAAGAAATCCTGTCCCTGATTGTGCATCCCGGGTTTGAACTTTTTGAATGCCGGATGATGGCAACCAAGATCCCGGCCTTTGCCGGTGAGCGGATAGCCGCCGCCGGACGGCTTGGCTTTACCGCTTCCGAAGAACGGCTGGGGGCGGAGAAAACGGCAGGTAGTATGGGGGATTATTTTGTCCTGCCGGGAAAACAGAAGACATGAGGGGAGCGCAATGCGCGAAATAAATCTGACACAGAAAGAAGCCCGCATACTCATTTTATATAAACAAGGATTGCTGGGAGAGTACCGATTTTTGGGAAAGGAAGGGGTTCTGGACTTTGTGCGTCAGGCGGGAGAATCACCGTAGGTGGGAGAGGAGGCATGAGGAGATCCTCCAGGTGCATGATAGAATCATTGCCGCCATCACAGAGAAGGGCTCCCTGTGCTCCGCAGATCTGGATATTCCGAAGAAGGTCGGCTGGTACTGGAGTGAGACAAAACTCTTCAGAGCGGCGCTGGAACACATGTATTTCACCGGAGAACTGGCAGTTCATCACAAGAGCGGAGCCATAAAATATTACGATGGTCAGAGGGTTATCCTTACGAACGGGGAGCTTGCCGAAGCCCTGCCCTCTCTGCCGGAGTACGACCGGGTATCAAATCCGCAGGACTTTGCGGCTCCTGCAAAGGGAAATGGAGGTACTTTCACATGGGGAATCAGAATCTTATCCCTTATGAAACGATTGTCCGGGCGACCAGCGGCGAGCCGGAAGCCGTGGACGAGATTTTACGACATTACAGCAAGCGCCCGAATCGCCACCATTGAAAACGGGCATATCGACAGGGATACCGAGGACAGCATATAACAGAGGCTTGTTGCCTGTATAATAACGGTAAATCGGTATTTCCGACACAATAATAAGTCGAAAAGGATATGAAAAAATGAAACCGAAATTTAAAAAGAAAAAGATTCTCTTTATTGTATTAGCTATCGTGGCTGTACTAATAATTGCTGGCGATTGGGTATTGTCTGTAATGGTGTATAACGAGAATTTTAACCAGCGATTTGAGAGCTATGAGCCGCTTATGCTCTATGTTGATGACTTTGACGGATTGCACCGCACGAAATATGAGTTTAGTTCCAACGAAGGGCAGAAACTGGCGGGATATATGTATAGTTCGGGAGAAAACCAGCGTGGTATCATTGTAATGGCACATGGCTTTGGTGGAGGTGGACATAATTCTTATATGGATTGTGTGAATTATTTTGCCTGTCATGGATATTATGTTTTCTCCTACGATGCTACGGGAAACGATGAAAGCGAGGGTGAGGGAGTCGGAGGACTTCCACAGGGAGTAATTGACCTTGACTATGCAATCACATTTGTGGAAGAAAGCGGGAAATTCCCAAGTCTGCCAATCGTTTTATTCGGGCATAGCTGGGGCGGCTACAGTGTTTGCAGTGTGCTTACATACCACCCCGAAGTAAAAGCCGTTATAGCGTGTTCGGGTTTTAACGCTTCACCGAATCTGTCTGAAGCAGAGGGGAAAAAACAGGTAGGAAATGGTATTTATTTGATGTTACCGTTTGTGAAACTGCATGAGAGGATTCAATATGGTGGGTATGCCTCAAATACTGCGTTGGACGGCTTCTCAAAAAGCAATGCCGCTGTTATGATTGTGCATAGCTTTGATGATGAAGTTGTTCCAGTCGAATACGGTTACGAAATTTATTACGAAAAGTACAAGGACGATTCCCGATTTAGCTTTATTCCTCTTGAGAATAAAGGACATAACTATAAATGAGCAAATTTAAAAAATTGCACAATAAGCCTATGCCACTAAAGCTATCACCTGTTCAAAGCCAATGTGCCTTGCTCCACACTGATAGATGAAACGGATCCTCTCTTCCTGGATATGGCTATAAATATAAGCATAGCCATCTTCGAAGGACATGGTTTCATCGCAGCCAGTACAGGCAAGCAGATGGGCCAGCGACATCAACAGCCAATATCTGCGGATTCCCTTCGAGGAACGAACCTGGTACCTGTCAAGTGCCAGTTTGTCTTTGGACTGACGGAAGAATACCTCTATCGGCCACCGTTCCACATATCTGTCCAGTATCTCCCGGGTGTCTAAAGAAACATCCGTACTAATAAAAGCCCGCAGGGCTTTGGGGACATGGAATGCATCCTTTGGGTAGCTGATTAGTACCACTGCATTATCGATGCCGTTGAGGCTTCCTTCATACCGGTAGACGTAATAGCTCCGGCTGCCAACGGTCACGAGGCTGACAGCAGCATCCGTCTTCCGTAAATGAAGGGCGAACTCGCCTACCTTCTGCTTTATGCCGCAGGGGTACAGTACCCGGTTCGTCTTCAATGCGCCAACGGTATAGAAGCCCTTTTTGATAAAGGCATCCAAGATGTCGCCGCATGTATACCAGCTGTCACAAAGGAAATAGGAGACAACTGGCGGCACGGGTAGTTCATCTGCAATCTCCTGTACGATTTTTACCTTTGATTTGGACTTGTCGTACATGACGATGGCATAATTAAGGACGATGCCGTTGCAGGAGAGCATGACGGCCACAGCCTGATGCCCATAGTCCTGCTTCCCCTTGAGATGGGACTGGTGGAAATACGCATCTTCAATCGGGTGCAGAGCCCGTGACGAAGGCTTTGTCTTGGATGAGATGGTGTCGTCCACAATGCAGAACACAGGCTTTCCAGACTGCTGGGCTTCCTTATAGATGAACTGGATGACGGCACTTTTTAATATGTCTTCCAGTTTGGCGTCATCCCATTTCCCCTTATTAAGGAAATGCGCAACCGTGGTACGGTGGCAGGGGCTGTATTTTTCAAAATCGATAGTCTTCCCATGATACCCGAGGGAAAAGACGGATATCATTATGGCCATGAATGCTTCATGACGGTCTGGGGGAAGACACGGCATAAATTTAAGTTCCTAAAGCAGTTGTAAAGCAGCGTTGAATGGTATATACTGTTTTCTATAAGACATCATCCTTTGCAGGTTATTGTTTTCTGGACAAAAACAGTATAAACCCAAAAAGGTATGATGTCTTTAGTTTTAAAGCATTTAATGCAATTTTGGTTAAAATTCAATTTTGCTCATTTATAGCTGGAAACGCTTTCTGCAGGGCAGAGAGAGAAACTGGAAGAAATAAAAGAATGTCAGGAGGATTTTGCCTCTGCACAGGAATTACGGGCATATATGCAGGGGTATGTAGATTGCGTACAGGCACTGTATCGTATGGGGCTTCTGAAAGAGAACGAGGGGCTGAAGTGGGTGGAGAAGATGAAACTGCAATAAAAAGCTCAAAAACATTTGCAGAACTTCTGTTGATGACAGTAGGGACACCGCCTATATACAAATAGTCTTTGCATGTGAAAAAGCTCCAAAACACGTTTATATGATAACACAGAATAGGAAAATCAATTCATATTTTTTGTCTTGACATAACGGACGATAACGGAACATTGGACAGGGAATCTGGATGTTTTGGTTTTGGATATTAAGGAAAAGTAAATAGCAGATCACGTAACTTTACATCGATTTTACATTTCTGAGATAGAGATTTCAATATTTAGATGGTACAATCAGACCACAATCAAAAAGGAAAAACATAAAGGTTTAGAGAAATGGAAAGAATACTTATATGATAAATTATGAGGAAATCAGGAAAAACGAAGACATAAGAACTTATATTGCAGAAGCGGATGCATCGCTGGCAGCACTTGGGTTTACGGAACATAGTTTTGCCCATGTTACTCATGTGGCGGAAACCGCCGGATATATACTGGAAACATTAGGGTATCCGGAACAGGAAATTGAACTTGCGAAAATTGCGGGTTATTTGCATGATATCGGTAATTTGGTCAATCGTATAGACCACAGCCAGAGCGGAGCTGTTATGGCGTTCAGACTGCTTGATAAATTGCACTTCACTCCCAGGGAGATTGCCGTCATTACCACAGCAATAGGAAACCATGACGAAGGAACGGGTGTGCCTGTGAATGCTGTAGCAGCAGCGCTCATTATAGCGGACAAATCAGATGTGCGCCGTTCACGTGTGCGAAATCAGGATGTCCGCAATTTTGATATTCATGACAGGGTAAATTATTCTGTTGTAAAATCAGAGTTGAAGATTAATGAGGCACATACGCTTATTAAGCTAAAGCTGTCTGTTGACACGCACTTTAGTTCCGTTATGGATTATTTTGAAATCTTCATGGAGCGTATGAGGTTATGCCGCAAAGCCGCAGAAAAGCTTGGATTAAAGTTCAAATTGATGATTAACGAACAGCAGTTAATATAGCGATGCAATAATTTCATTATAAGCGAGGGAGGAGTGTTTATGCTGTCCAAAAGAATACTCACAATACAGGATTTATCCTGCGTAGGCCGGTGTTCGCTGACTGTGGCGCTTCCTGTGCTTTCCGCATACGGCATGGAAACCTGTGTGCTGCCCACAGCGGTTCTTTCAAACCATACGGCTTTTGATAAATGGAGTTGTCTTGATTTGACATATGAAATGAAGAATATTCTGGCGGCATGGCAGGAAAACGGTTTTCTGTTTGACGCTTTTCTGACAGGCTATCTCGGATCGGCAGGCGTTGTAGATGTTGTAAAAACCTGTTTTAGTGATTTTTCAAATGAAAGTGCAGAGATTATTATAGATCCCGCATTTGGAGATAATGGCAGGCTCTACCCGGCCTACGATGGCGAATATGTGACAGCGATGGCGGATCTGATAAAATCAGCGGACATAATTCTTCCCAATCTCACGGAAGCATGCTTTTTGGCTGGAATCGAGTATCGGTCAGACACATCGCCTGAATCTGCAAAAGAGATAGTAAAGCGGCTTGCGGAGTACACTCCTGCGGCAATCGTACTGACTGGTATGGAACGTGCCGGAGAGATTGGTGAACTGATATATTCAGGCGGGGTATTTTCGGAAGTGTGGGCGGAAAAATTGCCGCGGCGTTTTCATGGTACAGGTGATTTGTTTGCCGCCGCTTTTGCCGCGCTATATCTGCAAGGCAGCGGCCTGGAAAAGGCATGTGCGTCTGCGGGCGATTTTGTTGCGGCAGGCATCAACGAAACGGACAGTTCCTGTATTTATGGCGTCAATTTTGAATATGTGTTGAACAGCAGAGTGAATGGCAACCGCTGTTTTACATAAATTTTTCAAAACCATGATAGCAGATATTACAATCAGAGGGTTATGATATATTTGTTTCAAATACAATCATATCTGATGAGGAGGAAAAAATGAGAAAAAAATTTGTATCTAAAGTTTTGATGTTGGTTTCGACGATGGCTCTGCTTTCCGGCTGTGCCGCAGCTCCGAACGGCGCGGTGTCCGGAACCGTGAACGGGGGTGCTCCTGCTTCTGCTCCAACTTCCACGCCGAGCTCTGTCCCTGCCAATGGGAACGGGGAGGATGTGGCTGCGAAGCCTGAAGAAGAACAGTCCCGGCATCCAAAGTATGTATTCCTGTTTATCGGTGACGGCATGAGCTTCCCGCAGTTCCAGTCCGCCGCAGACTATCTGGGGGCGATGGACGACAGCGATTATATGAAAGCAGTGCCGAGTCTGGAGGATAATCAGGGGGCGGTGCTGGATGGTCCGGTAGCGCTGAACTTCATGGGATTTGAAACGGTGGGTTCCGTTGTGACATACGATTCCAACAGCTTTGCCCCTGATTCAGCCTCCACCGCTACATCCATTGCCACAGGGCATAAAACCTATTCCGGATCTATCAATGTGGATGAAACCGCCACGGTCTCCTATGAAACGATCACGGAAAAGGTACATGATCAGCTGGGGATGCGGGTTGGCGTCATTTCTTCGGTAAATCTGAATCATGCAACTCCCGCCGCTTTTTATGCGCATCAGGCCAGCCGGTCCAGCTATTACGAAATCGGTCTGGAGTTGATCGATTCCGGTTTTGAGTATTTTGCCGGCGGTGGCCTGCTGAAACCGACCGGGGCGGACAAGGATAAAGAGGATCTGTATGTGCTGGCGGAAAATGCGGGCTACACGGTGGTTAAGACACAGGCTGAAGCGGAGAAGGTTACTTCCGGTCCGGTTATACTGATCGACGAGCATCTGGCGGATTCTTCCGCTATGGCCTATGAACTGGACCGGACGGATGGAATGTGGTCATTGGCTGACTATGTGGAAAAGGGAATCGACGTCCTGGATAATGATCAGGGTTTCTTCCTTATGTGCGAGGGCGGCAAGATCGACTGGGCCTGCCATGCCAATGATGCCGCATCAACGATCCATGACACTTTGGCCATGGCTGATGCCGTGCAGGTGGCAATTGACTTCGCAAAAGAGCATCCGGGGGAAACTCTGATCCTGGTCACGGGAGACCATGAGACGGGCGGACTGACCATCGGTTTTGCCGGTACGGATTATGACACCTATCTTTCCCTGCTTGATAGCCAGAAGATTTCTTTCGCAAGATTTGACAGCGATTATGTCTCTGCATATAAGGAGAACAAGACTCCTTTTGAGACAGTCTTGGCTGACATTGAAGAACTGTTCGGGTTGCGCGCCGATGGAGATGCAGATGATAAACTGGCGCTGACAGACTATGAACTGGGCCTTCTGGAGACTGCTTATGAGAAAAGCGTGAACGAAAAGGATACCGGTATGGCTGAGCAGGCGGAATATGTGGCCTATGGCACTTACGAGCCGTTGACAGTGACGATCACGCATATCCTCAACAATAAGTCCGGCGTTTCCTTCACTTCCTACAGCCATACGGGACTTCCTGTGGCAATGTTTGCGGATGGGATGAATGCGGAGCAGTTTGACGGATATTATGACAACACAGATATTTATGTAAAGCTGGCGGATATGCTGGGTGTGAAGTAAGTAATTTGCAGGAACTGTGTGCAGACTTATGCGCAGTTCCTTATACAGGGGGCGTTTTGTGTCTGCAGACGAAAACGCCCCCCCATTTTTTTAGAAAGGAAATGAATTATGATATCAAATAAATGGCATCTTCGCTATAATGCCCCGGTTTTTGCATGTCTGGCTATTATACTGATGCTGCTGGCGGTTCCCACGGGATTTGAAGGGAATCTTGTTTTTCAGGAATCGGATATAAGGGCGGCCCGGGTTCTTTCCTCTGATGAATCTATGGTGATAGATACCGGTCTGGTACGCTCCGGGGAACAGCGCTGCCAGCTGGAGATCCTGGGCGGGGCGTTTCGGGGGCGGATTGTGGAAGGGAGAAACCTGCTAAATGGCTCCCTGGAGCAGGATAAGCTTTTTTCCGCAGGCGACAAGGCATTGGTCCGAATCAACTATCAGAATGGGGAAATATTGAGTGTCTCCATGATCGATCACTACCGTGCTCCATGGGAACTGCTGCTGGCGGCAATGTTTATCCTGCTGCTGATCCTTTTTGCCGGAAGGACAGGATTGCGTGCGGTGCTGTCCTTTTTCCTGACGGTCCTTATGATTTGGAAAGTGCTTGTTCCGTTGTATCTGAAGGGCTGGGATCCTGTTTGGGTGGGACTGGCGGTGACTTTGACATTGACAGTACTTATCATTGCCCTGGTATATGGGTTTGACCGCCGCTGTATTGCCGCCGTGTCCGGGTCTTTTATGGGTATTCTTGTTGCCTGTGTAATGGGGAGCATGTTCACGGGCTTTTTTGAGATCCATGGGGCTGTCATGTCTTATTCGGAAAGTCTGTTGTACGCCGGATACCAGCATTTGAATCTGACGAGGATCTTCATGGCGTCTATTTTCATTGGGGCTTCAGGCGCCATTATGGACTTGTCCGTGGACATTACCTCAGCCGTCTGTGAAGTGGTGGAAAAGAAACCCGGCCTGGGCTGGCGGGAAGCAGTCCGATCAGGCATGAATGTAGGGAGGGCTGCAATGGGGACGATGACTACCACATTACTGTTTGCCTATTCCGGCGGATATGTGGCGCTGCTGATGGTATTTATGGCTCAGGGGACGCCGCTTTCCAATATTCTTAACTACAGGTATGTTGCCGCGGAACTTCTCCACACGGTGGCAGGATCTTTTGGATTGGTAACGGTGGCGCCGTTTACGGCGCTCTGTGCCGGAGTGTTTCTGACCAGCCGCCATGGTTTGTGGAATAAAAAGCAGGAAAGCGAATGATCTTGCCTGACTTTTGCGGAAAGAGTCCATTATACAAAGATTTTACAAAAGGTTACTTTTGGATTTTACATTCAGGATGTATCCTTATAATTGCAGGCAGGACATGAAACAAAGAAAATGAATTCAAACGGTCTGCAATATACTGCAAAATACTGTGGAAAAGAAGAGGAGTGATGTGTTATGAAAAAAATCAAAAACGAATTGGTCTTGTAATGACCGCTGCAATCTTTTGCCTGACTCTGGCCGGCTGTGGTCAGACCCCGGCTGGCAACTCTGGCGCCGGAAACAATTCAGAATCAGCAAAACTTACCGGAACCGTAGCCACGGACGGCTCCACTTCCATGGAGAAGGTCATCGGGGCGCTGGGCGAGGCGTTTGAGAACCAGAATGACGGTGTGACATTTACATACAACCCCACCGGGTCCGGTTCCGGTATCCAGGCGGTGCAGGAGGGGCGCTGTGATATCGGTCTGAGCAGCCGTAACCTGAAGGAAGAGGAAGCAGCTGGTGGGTTGGAAGCTACAATTTTGGCTTATGACGGCATTGCGGTGATTGTCAGCCCTGAGAATCCTGTTGTGGATCTGGATGTGGAAACAATTGCAAAACTCTACACCGGCGAGATTACCAACTGGAAGGATGTGGGCGGCAACGATGCGCCCGTAGTGCTTATCGGCCGGGAAGCGGGCAGTGGTACCAGGGACGGGTTTGAATCCATCACAGACACCAAGGAGCAATGCCAGTACCGTCAGGAACTGACCTCCACCGGAGACGTGATCACGGCAGTTGCCCAGAATCCGGATGCCATTGGCTATGCGTCTCTGGCTTCCCTCAAAGACTCCGTAAAGGCTGTCACAGTGGGCGGAGTGGCACCTACTGAGGACACAGTGAAGGATGGCAGTTATGTGATACAGAGGCCCTTTGTCCTTGTCACAAGGAAAGATACGGCACTTTCAGATGCGGCGCAGGCGTTCTTTGAGTTTGCAACATCCCCCGATGCGGCGGAACTGATCGCCAATGCCGGCGCCGTGGCGGCAAATTGAGCTGTATGTCATGGAAATTTGCAGCGGCCTGCAGCAAAAAGGCCGCCAGCCATATATGCCCGCTGCGGACAGATAAGTAAAATACGACAGCCTTGCGCATAAGCAGGGATGCAGAGAAACGGCAGGGTTGCCACAGGCGGGAAATTACTGTTTATGGCAACCTTGCAATTATGTCGGGCGCATATTCGTCAGGAATCGTTATTCCGTCTGACTGTAGAGCAATTTGTATTGTGGAATAAGAGGTACATAGTATGCGAAAACAGCAAAAGTTTATGGAGAACTTCATTCATGGGGTATTTCTTCTTCTGGGTCTGGTCACGGTGGGATGTGTCCTGCTGATCACCGTATATCTGGTTCTGTCGGGCATCCCCGGTATCCGGCGGATCGGGGTGTTTTCGTTCCTGTTCAGAAGCACATGGGAGTCTACGGCAAAGGAACCAGTCTTTGGGATCCTGCCCTTTATCCTTACCAGCATTTACGGTACTGCCGGAGCAATTCTGTTCGGCGTCCCCATCGGCTTTCTGACGGCAGTATATCTGGCAAAGCTGGCACCGCCGAAGATAAAAGCCATAGTGGAATCCGCAGTCAGCCTGCTGGCAGGTATCCCGTCAGTTGTTTATGGCCTGGTGGGTATGCTGATCCTTGTACCGGGTATCCGGAAACTTTTTTCTGTGCCGGACGGGGCAAGCCTGCTGGCGGCAATCATTGTGCTGGCTGTCATGATCCTGCCCTCTATTATCAAGGTATCCGTTACTGCCCTGGAGGCTGTGCCGCAGGAGTATGAAGATGCTTCTCTGGCCCTAGGAGCCACGCCGATAGAGACTTATTTCCGGGTATCCGCCCCGGCGGCAAAGAGCGGGATTGCGGCGGCGGTGGTTCTGGGCGTGGGACGTGCCATTGGGGAAGCCATGGCGGTAATGATGGTTTCGGGGAATGTGCCCAATATGCCGGGGCTGTTCCAGAGCGTCCGGTTCCTTACCACTGCGGTAGCCAGCGAGATGTCTTACTCCAGTGCCGGCAGCCTGCAAAGGCAGGCATTGTTCTCCATCGCACTGGTGCTTTACCTGTTTATCTTGATGATCAACGCGGCTCTGAATTTTTTCCTGAAGCGCAGTAAAACGTGAAGGAAATGAGTCCATCGATGTTTGGAGGTTCATATGCAAAAAGATAAGTCTGTTTCAAACAGCAGAAAGGCATACATAGGCGCCATGAAAGGGATGATGGCGCTTTCGGTGGCGGTTACCTGCGGTCTGGCGTTATTTCTTATCCTCTATGTACTGTATAAGGGGCTTCCCAATATTACATGGGAGCTGCTGTCCACAAAGCCAAGTGTGCTGGCCGACAGGATTGGGATACTGCCGGATATCCTGAATACGATTTATATTATCATAGCAACATTGTTGGTCGTTTTGCCTCTGGGGGTAGGCGCGGCCATTTATCTGACGGAATATGCAGCAAACCCCAGACTGGTGGCGGGTATTGAATATGCGGCGGAAACCCTTTCAGGCATTCCGTCTATTATCTATGGTTTCGTAGGTATGATGGTATTTGCAGGGACTCTGGGAACATCCCTGCTGGCTGGTGCATTGACACTGGTGATCATGAATCTGCCAACGATCATGCGGACAGCCCAGGAAAGTTTAAAGACTGTGCCACAGAGTTACCGTGAAGGCGCTTTCGGCCTGGGAGCCGGAAAATGGCGGGTGGTACGCACCGTGGTACTTCCGGGATGCATCGATGGGGTGGTCACCGGCTGTATCCTGTCGATTGGCAGGATTTTAGGAGAGTCAGCGGCTCTGCTGTATACGGCGGGATTTGCCCATGTGCTGAACGGTTTTTTTGCAGGAATCCGCAGTTCCGGGGCATCGCTCACCGTGGCCATGTATGTCTATGCAAAAGACCGCGGCGAATTTGAAATCGCCTTTGCAATCGCAGCTATTTTGATGATGCTGACACTGGCGGTCAACCTTGCCGCCGTGCTGGTGGGAAGATACTTCAAGAAAAGGAGATCTTTATGAGCAACATAATCACTGCAAAAAATTTGTGCCTGTGGTATGGCGCTGTGCAGGCATTGAAAAATATCAATATGGAGATCCGGGAAAAGAACATCACTGCTTTCATTGGTCCCTCCGGCTGCGGAAAATCCACTTTCTTAAAGACATTGAACCGGATGAATGATCTGGTTGCCGGGGTGAAGATCACCGGCGAGGTGCGTTATGAGAATGCGGATATCTATGCTCCAGGCAGGGATGTAAATATGCTTCGCCGGGAAATCGGCATGGTATTCCAGAAACCGAACCCTTTTCCCATGAGTATTTACGACAATATTGCCTATGGACCCAGAACTCATGGGATCAAAGGCAAAGCCAGACTGGACGATATCGTGGAGAGATCCCTTAAGAGCGCGGCCATATGGGACGAGGTGAAGGATCGGCTGAAAAAGAACGCGCTGGGGCTGTCCGGAGGGCAGCAACAGCGGCTGTGCATTGCCCGCGCCCTGGCGGTGGAACCAAAGGTTCTGCTGATGGACGAGCCGACCAGCGCCCTGGATCCCATATCCACTTCCAAAATTGAGGAACTGGCTATGGAATTGAAAGATAAATATACGATCATTATCGTGACCCACAATATGCAGCAGGCAGTCCGTATTTCAGACGATACGGCATTCTTTCTGCTGGGAGAACTGATAGAGTTCGGCGGGACGGAAAAGATGTTCTCTCAGCCGGCGTGCCGGAAAACGGAAGATTATATTACAGGGAGGTTTGGTTAAATGCGTTCTAAGTTTGATGAGCAGCTTGCTCTTATGAAAAACGAGCTGATCCAGATGGGAGCTTTGTGCGAGGAAGCCATATCGCTTGCCGCAAAATCCCTGAATGAGGGGAATAAGGCCCTTGCGGAGAAAGCGATGGCGCTGGATACGGAGATTGACCAGATGGAGCGGGACATTGAAACTCTGTGCCTGAAATTGTTGCTGCAGCAGCAGCCGGTAGCGAGGGATCTGCGCCAGATATCCGCAGCGCTGAAGATCATTACCGATATGGAACGGATTGGCGACCAAGCGGCAGACATAGCGGAGATCGTTCTGGCGATGCTGACTGAGGGGTATGTTCCGGAGGATGTGGGAAACATCTGGGAAATGGCGGCTGAAGCGATAAAGATGGTTACGGAGAGCGTGGACTCCTATGTCCGGCAGGATATGGACCAGGCCAGGGAGGTCATTGAACATGACGATATTGTTGATGCATATTTTATTCGGGTGCGGACGGTGCTGATTCAGAAGATAACGGTAAATCCAGCCGATGGAGAATGTGCCCTTGATCTGCTGATGATCGACAAGTATTTGGAGCGTATTGGCGACCATGCTACGAACATTGCGGAGTGGGTGCTCTTTTCCGTGACGGGTAAAAAGGAACCTTAGGTTCCTTAGAATGGATAGCGTTGATAGCAGTTGTCCCATATGGTAAAATAACCTTATTCAGGGCATGAAGCGGCCGGATGGCCATGAGTACCATGATTGACCTGTAATCATGGTGCAATATATGCGGTAAGTTCTGGATTGTCATATGATGAAAATGCCGCAGGGCGCAATGCCGTTAAGCAGGCGCATGGAGGTATGGTATGATTTTTTGTGTGGAAGATGATGAGAGCATTCAGAGTCTTGAACTTTATACGTTGCGCGGTGCCGGTTTTGAGGTGCGTGGATTTATGGATGGCGATTCTTTTTTAGAAGCGCTGCATACAGAAAAGCCGGAACTGGTGATACTTGATGTGATGCTGCCGGGAATCAGCGGAGTTGAGTTGCTGAAACAAATGAAAGCATCCAATGATATCCGCGATATTCCTGTCATCATGGCTACGGCCAAGGGATCGGAGTATGATAAAATACAAAGCCTGGATTTGGGCGCAGATGATTATCTGGTCAAGCCTTTTGGCATGATGGAGATGGTATCCAGAGTCAAGGCAGTGCTGCGGCGCAGCGCCCCTAAACAGGACAGGGAGGTTCTGGCGGCAAATGATCTGGTTCTCAATGTTGCGGAACATACTGTTACGGCGGGAGGAAAACGGATTGCACTTACTTTCAAGGAATTTGAACTGCTGCGCATGTTCCTTTCCGCTCCTGGTGTCGCATTCACCAGGGAAAAGCTTCTTGATGCTATCTGGGATGCAGAATACCTTGGCGAAACCCGGACAGTGGATATACACATCCGGACTTTGCGGCAAAAGCTGGGCAGTTATGGGGAGATGATTGAGACAGTCCGCAATGTGGGCTATCGGCTGGAGGTAAATTAATGTCAAAGAAAATTTTTCATTCCATACTGCTGGTGGCGGTGGCTGTGCTACTGGCAGATATGGTCATTGTGATGGGATGTCTGTATGATTATTTTCAATCCGTACAGGAGCAGCAGTTGAAGGATGAACTGCGGCTTGCCGCTTACGGAGTGGAGGAGAGCGGGGAATCCTATCTTGAAAAATTAACCGCCCGTGATTATCGTTATACATGGCGGCCGGATTACCGGCTGACCTGGATCGCATCGGATGGGACGGTGCTTTTTGATA
Organism: Lachnospiraceae bacterium; assembly: GCA_011959105.1. Classification (GTDB taxonomy): domain Bacteria; phylum Bacillota; class Clostridia; order Lachnospirales; family Lachnospiraceae; genus Acetatifactor. The sequence goes on from BLLU01000100.1 coordinate 60,606, forward strand.
CGGTTGATTCTGCGGAGAATATGGAAAACCATGGGGATCGTATGGAAGTGCGGGAAGCATTTGCAAAAGGCGAAAGCAGCAGTATCCGTTATTCGTCTACGTTGATGGAACGGACGCTGTATTATGCAAGGGCACTGAATGATGGAACAGTGCTTCGGATTTCGGTCAGCCAGATAACGGTGGCCGCGCTGGTGTTGATGATGTTCCAGCCGATCATGGTAGTAGGGGTTTTTGCCGTTATCATTTCCGCAGTCCTGGCAAACAGGATGGCAAAAAGGATTGTCCGCCCGCTGAATTCCATTGATCTGAACCGTCCGCTGGAAAATGACTGCTACGAGGAATTGGCTCCGCTTTTGAGGCGTATTCATACGCAGCGGCAGCAGATTTCCACGCAGATCCAGAGCCTGCAGAAGAAAACAGACGAGTTTACGCAGGTTACAGGTCATATGAAAGAGGGGCTTGTCCTTCTGGACAGGAACGGGAAGATTTTGAGCATCAATTCTGCGGCACAGAAAATCTTTCATGCACATTGCTCCTGCAATGATCAGGATTTTCTGACCATAGACAGAAACCATGATTTGAATGCCGCCATAAAGGAGGCGCTGAAAGACGGGCATAGTGAACTTCGGAGTGAGAGAAATGGACGGGAATTCCAGTTTGACATCAGCAGGATTGAATCGGGGGATATGATAGAGGGAACAGTGCTGCTGGCCTTTGATGTGACGGAAACGGCATTTGCCGAGCGCAATCGTAGGGAGTTTACCGCAAATGTATCCCATGAATTAAAAACGCCTTTGCAGTCGATTTTAGGCAGCGCGGAACTGTTGAAAAACGGACTTGTGGGGCAGGAAGATATACCACATTTTGCAGGACTGATTCATACAGAGGTATCCCGGCTGGTCACATTGGTGGATGACATTATTCATTTAAGCCAGCTTGACGAGGGGACTGCGCCGGTCATGGAGAGTGTTGATCTTCTCGAAATAGCGGAGGATGCAGCGAACGATCTGCAGGCCGCAGCAGTCCAGAAGCAGGTTTCCATTCTGGCCACAGGTAAACATGCCAAAATAAACGGTGTGCGTAATTATTTGTATGAAATGGTTTATAACCTCTGCGATAATGCCATTAAATACAATGTGCCGGCGGGGAAGGTGGAAGTTGTTGTTTCCAGTGAAGGACAGGGGGCAAATATCACTGTCAGGGATACAGGAATTGGGATTCCTGTTGAATATCAGTCCAGAATATTTGAACGGTTTTTCCGGGTCGATAAAAGTAGGTCAAAGGCATCCGGGGGAACAGGGCTGGGGCTTTCGATTGTAAAGCATATTGTACAATATCATCAGGCTGAGATAGAGCTGCAGAGTGTTGTTGGCGGCGGCACCACTGTCTCTGTCATGTTTCCTTCGACACTGATTGAAACAATAAATGAATGAAAAGAAGATAGTGAAGGAGCCGCTTTCTAGCGGCACTAGTAACAGAGATTGCACTACCCGCCTTTGAGGCGAGCAAGCATCAAAGGCCCCTTGGGGGACGGGGCAAAGCATTACTTAAAGTGGCGTTTGGTGATTTGGGAAAAGGTCATAGGTTTGTATCTGCTGGGATGGGTTGATTTGATATATATGGGATGCCCTATTTTGCACATTATGGATGAGAAAAAATTTGCCGAATAGAGGTGATAATAGTGATTGAGACAGATAAAAGCTTAGTCTATGGGAAACTGCAAATTTCCCCTGAGAGCAGGACGGTTTATGCTGATGAACAGGAAGTAGTCATTACACGGATGGAGTTTGATGTACTTTACTTCTTGGCATCAAATTCCGATATTGCATTTACGAGGGAACAGATTTATGATGCGGTGAGCAAGGACGACTATTCTGGAGGAGCCTATATCATAAGGGATATTATATACCGTCTCTGGGCGAAGCTGAAGATCACCAATATACGCACACTGCATGGATACGGATATAAATTTTGTATTGATCATGAAAAGAATAATGCAATGTCGTAATTTGCCGATGAAAACGACAATCTATCTATTTTTCACATATATTATACAGATATTTGAGGTATACAATATAACTATAAATGAGCAAAATTGAATTTTAACCAAAATTGCATTAAACACACCTTTTCGATTTTTTAGGTATGTAGCGGCATTGCTACCTCCAATGGGGTGTTTAACTGCTTAAACAGTTCCACCTGTTTTTTCAGACAATTACATACAATCCAGTTATCATGACGTTTATGGGCTTTTACCATTCTTGACTCCAATAAACATGTGCTGACATTTTTTCCCTCTATGTTTGCTACAGCAGCTTCCATTTCCTGATGGATCAGTGCAGATACAAGCATGACAAAAGCAAGTCCCTGCGTTTTATAATAGTCCTCTGCATGCAGAGAATTGTATCCGGCTTTGTTTTTGAAGTAATTGTAGAAGGTTTCGATTGTCCAGCGCTTTTTGTAAAGAGTGTATACTTCCCCTGGAGATGCATTCTCCAAACTGGTCTGAAGCACTGTGACACCCATATAGTATTTCGCTTTTTGAAAGCCCTCGTTTGTGTACGACTTATCCCCGCGGCTCATATGGCGCAGATAATTTTCCTGCTCTGATGCTGACTCATTCAGGTCACGGTAAGTAAGGACGCGGTATCCGTTGATGATTTCCTCCTAATACCAATCATGTTACTCCGTTTGCAGATTCCATCGTAAAATCACCTGCGCGGAAGACACGCCATGCGCCCCGGCTATTTCAGAAATCACAGAATCGCCAAGCAGCTCTCCCGTATGCCCTCTGCCACCCAGCGGATACCAGCCTTGCACCACAATCCCTAAATCCTGAATAAACGGGATTACATTCTGAACCACTGCCGGGACAGTGTCCACCTGCGGCAAAAAATCAGTCAATTCCTCCACATACCAGTTTGACAGCCTGATGGAACGGATTTTTCCTTCTTCCACAAACTGCTCCATCGTTAAATCCACATAGCCAATATCCAGCCGGTCAAGGCAAGCCTGGATCGACCGGGCCGGATATTCCATCTCGTTTCCCGGATAAATTTTTGTCGTAACGAAAATATCCTCCCGCTGTACAATCCCTTCAACGATTGCCTCCCGGATTCCCTGCCCGATTTCTTCCTCATTGCCATAGGCAGAGGCAGTATCAATCAGACGGACACCGTTTGATAACGCAGACTTCACAGAATCAATACACTCATCACCATGAAGGCTGTATATTTTTCTCATTCCACAGCCTCTCTTATCATTATTTCAGATTTTTTCCGAAATCCCGGAGTTCTTTCAGCTTTGAAACCGAACCGTTCTCCATGCCGTAAGCTGTAAATACTCCCATGTCCTCAAGGCCGAGGTATTCCAGAAAATCTCCCTTATAGGAGAACATTGCCCCATCATACATTGCAGGATCACCGGAGCTTAATATCATGGCCGCTTTTTTTAGATTCCGGGGCTTGCTCGGATAGGCGGCAGAATAGAAGCGGTCAAGGGCACACTTTAACTGCCCTGAAACACCGTGATAATAAATCGGAGAAGCAATGACAAGCATATCCGCCTCCCTCAGAAGGCAATAGACTTCCTGCATATCATCTTTCTGCACGCAGACACCGTTCCCCTTTGTGTGGCAATATTCGCAGGCCAGACAGCCCGCAATCTTTTTTCCGCATACATCAACCACATCTACCCTATGTCCGGCAGATTCCGAGCCTTCCCGGAACGCATCCACCATTTGTTTCGTATTTCCCTTTGGACGGGGGCTTCCGTTTAACACCAAAATACGCATATACTGTTACCTCCAAATTTTCACTTGCTTTATGCCCGGCACCACAATGCCGCATGAAAAGCGGGATGCCCTGGCATACGGCATCCCGCTGCAGCATGATAACGCTTTGGCCTGCGCCGCCTTTAAATCCCCTGCTTCGTGGGACGGATCATAATCTCACTCACAGACATCCGATTCGGTGTTTCGATGGCGTAAGCCGCAGCGGTTGCGATATCCTCCGCAGTCAGTGAATCAATTGTCTTCCTGAAATCCGGTTCCGCCTGCGGGGCGCTATAAGCTGTTCTTTAAAATCTCCCTGATTTCATCTTTGTCCGGCACCTTATAGCCGCCATCCATGATCAGTGTGCTTTCAACAATTCCCGGAAGCATCTCCTCTGTTACCCCGAGCTCTTTCAGATGCATCGTAAGGCCCAGTTCTTTCATATGAGCCTCCATTTTTTTCAGGCCTTCCGCTGCAATCTGTTCATCACTTTTTCCTCCCGAATCTACATCCCATACGTTCATGGCAAATCTCTTGAACTTTGCCAGCCCAAACGGGCAGATAAAGCGATAGTAGGCCATGGATACCGCTGCAAGGGTCATGCCATGGGTTGCATCCGTATGTGCCGCAACCGCCTGCCCAAGCATATGCACCATCCAGTCTGTAGATTTTCCTTTTGCCACCAGGGTATTTAACGCCCAAGTCGCAATCCACATGATGTTGCTCCTTGCCTCGTAATCCGTAGGATTCTTCACAGCGATCCTGCTGGAATGGATCAAAGACCGCAGCAGCCCCTCCATCAGATAATCAGAAGTATTGTCGTCCTCCCCGGAGAAATATTGTTCCGTAATATGGTTCATGATGTCATAGATTCCCGCAACCATCTGATACTGGGGCAGCGTGTAGGTATATACCGGGTTTAAGATAGAAAATTTCGGATATACCCTCTCATCAAATACATGGCCAATCTTCAGTTTCTGCTCATGGTTCGTGATAACTGCGCCGCCGTTCATTTCAGAGCCCGTGCCAACCATTGTCAGGACACATCCCACCGGGATGATCTCATTGTCCACATCTTTCATCTGGAGATAATATTTTTCCCAGGGATCTTCCGTGCAGTATGCAGATACGGAAACCGCTTTCGCATAGTCGCAGACAGAACCGCCCCCAACCGCAAGAATCAGGTCTGCCTTACCCTCTCTGGCAATCTTACAGCCTTCATACAGCTTCTGTACCGTTGGATTTGGCATCACGCCTGCATCTTCAAACACATTTTTTCCATTTGCTTTCAAAATCTCCATGACTTTATCATAGATACCATTCTTTTTGATCGACCCGCCGCCATACACAAGCTGTACATTCTGTCCATACTTAGGCAGTTCTTCATTCAGACTGGCAAGGGAATCCTCGCCAAAATAAAGTTTCGTCGGGTTACAATACATAAAATTTCCTAACATCGTCTTCCTCCTCGTATTTTAAGTCTATAAATGTCATCTCATATTTTCCGAAAAAAACTGCTCCAGCTTATCGAATGGGATGGCGTCCTTCCCACCGCCGTCATACAGATCCGTGTGGACTGCATCCGGGATGATCAGCAGCTCCTTGTTATCTGTATAAGGGTTATCCTTCACCATTGCGGCATAAGCATCGCGGCTGAAATAGCAGGAATGTGCTTTCTCCCCGTGCATGATAAGGACTGCGCTGCGGATCTCATTGCTGTACTGAAGGATGGGCTGGTTCATAAAGGACATACAGCCGATCACATTCCAGCCATCGTTGGAATTTAACGAACGTTTGTGGCAGCCGCGATCCGTCTTATAATAATCATGATAATCTGATACAAAGAAAGGCGCATCCTTCGGAAGCGGATCGACAACACCACCGCCCGGCGCATAGCTGCCATTTTTATAATCCACGAGTCTCTGGGCGTTCATGGCCTCCTTCTTTGCGTATCGTGCGTCTGCGGAATCCTCACCGTCAAAATATCCGTTGGCATTGACGCGGGACATATCATACATGGTGGAGGCAGCCGTCGCCTTAATACGGGTATCCAGTGCTGCTGCGTTGAGGGCGAGGCCTCCCCAGCCGCAGATACCGATAATGCCGATACGCTCAGGGTCAACATTTTCCTGTACGGAAAGGAAATCCACCGCCGCCTGAAAATCCTCCGTGTTGATATCCGGTGAAGCCATGTAACGGGGTGTACCGCCGCTTTCACCGGTAAAGGAAGGATCAAAGGCAAGGGTGAGGAAGCCACGCTCCGCCATAGTCTGCGCATACAGTCCGGCTGCCTGCTCCTTTACCGCGCCAAACGGCCCGCATACCGCAATCGCAGCCAGTTTCTTTTCAGCCCCCTTCGGCTCATAAAGGTCTGCCGCCAGCGTGATCCCGTAACGGTTAGGGAATGTCACCTTGCGGTGGGTCACCTTTTCACTTTTCGGGAAAGTCTTATCCCATTCCTTTGTCAATTCCAGTCTTACAGTATTTTCCATTTTATAATACCTCTCTTTCTTTTTCCTTTTCCATTCTCCATACTAAAAAATCAAGACAGTCAACCCTTTCCTGACTTTCATGCAGGCTATCCATCAGGCCGCGGCGATGCTTCCGCAGCGTTTTAATCGCATCCTGAACCTGACCGTTACCATACAGCCTGCAGACCTTCTCAATGGTCTGAGCGCCACAGCCTGCATCTTTTAAATTCTGAATAAGCTCATCCGTATGACCGCCTCCCTTCCTGCTATGTCTGTATTATATCCCCTTGACTTTTATTTTGCTAATGGCTATAATTCATACCATGATATAAATTTGGGGAATATCATGGGAGGGCAATATGGAACTGCGAACCATGAGATATTTTCTTGCCGTGGCAAGAGAAGAAAACATGACCCGTGCGGCAGAGCAGCTTCACGTTACCCAGCCCGCACTCTCCAAGCAGTTAAAAGCACTTGAAGATGAGCTTGGGAAAAAGCTGTTCACGCGCCATAGTTTCAGCATACAGCTGACTGAGGAAGGTGTTTTGCTTCGAAAACGGGCAGAAGACTTGATAAAAATGGCTGACAAAATTACAACAGAATTTCTTGCTTTGGATGATGTTCTGGGAGGGGATGTTTACTTCGGTTTGGCAGAATCTTACCAGATTAGATGCCTCGCCGCCACAATCAGAAGATTCAAAGAGTCTTACCCTGATCTGCATTATCATATTACCAGCGGCGACACGGAACAGGTTACAGAAAAACTGGATAAAGGTATCATTGACTTTGCCGTACTGGCGCAGGAACCCAATACTGCAAAATATCATTATTTGACCTTTCCCCATGCTGATCTTTGGGGTGTTGTCATGCCAGAGAACTGTCCATTGGCGGAAAAAGAAGCCATCTGCGTGGATGACTTATTTGGACTCCCTCTTTTTTGTTCCGAACAGGGATGGAACAATGATATTTCCAAATGGTGCGGCAACAGCATGGATAAATTACACCTTGAAGGGTCGTTTCGGCTATCATATAACGGATCGCTTTTTGTGAAAGAAGGACTCGGCTATCTTTTGACCTTTGAACATTTGATTGACACAAACCCTGAAAGCGGACTTGTTTTTCGTCCCCTCACGCCGAAACTCGAAACAAAGATATATTTAATTTGGAAAAAATACCAAATCTTTACCCCTATTGCCGAACGACTGCTTGAAAAATTGAAATCTGAATTGTAAGAATAGAAATTGAAACGTGTATTTGCAGATATGGCTGGGAATCTGGTAAGGGAAAGGTTACTTTTACTAATTTCTCTACCGTAGGCAAGCATACTCTATCTGATTGGGCTTGCCATTATCATTGTGACCGTCAGCGCATCGTCTATTTTTAGAAATGTGGGAAATGAAACCTGAAAGGGATTGAATATATGGAGAAGATTTTGATCGTGGAGGACGATGCCTCCAACAATCAGATGTTGAAAGAGTATCTGGAGAGTCATGGGTATGTCTGCACCCAGGCTTATTCCGGCAGCGAGGGAAAGCTGCTGTTTTCCATGGAGAAATATGACCTGGTGCTCCTGGACCTGATGCTGCCGGGCATTCCGGGGGAGGAACTGGTAACCCTGTTTTCCCGGAAAGCGCCGGTGATCGTATTGTCGGCCAAAAACGGGACGGACAGCAAAGTGGAGATGTTGTCGGCAGGGGCGGAAGATTATCTCTGCAAACCTTTTGACTTGCCGGAACTGCTGGTGCGGATTCAGGTGCAGCTTCGCCGCCGCAGGGCTGAAGAAACCCCGGCCGTTTCCCGGGACGAGAACACCGTAGGGAAAACATACACTTATCGCGACTGGACGCTTGATCCGGATACGCAGGAGATGACGGCCTGCGGCGGGCCGGTGGAACTGACCAAGCATGAGTTTCTCATTCTGGAACTGCTGATCCGCAACCCCAGGAGGGTGTTTACCAAGCAGATGATCTACGAGTATGCCTGGGGAGAGGAATACCTGGCGGAGGACAAGACCATCAATGTACATATCAGCAATATCCGTTCCAAGCTGAAGAAAAGCGGGACGGACGGCTATATCCAGACAGTATGGGGAATGGGCTTTAAACTTTCTTAAACTTTCCTGAACACTTTTTGAAACCCTGCGTTTTATACTGTTTTTTGTAAGAAAGCATATGGCATGTGTAAACAGAAAGGAGTAGAAAAGCGTGACTACGGAAAAAGAGAGCATACCTGCAGTGGAAACGCGGGGACTGACAAAGATCTATGGCGGTAAGGCGGTGGTGAGGGATCTGGATTTAAAGGTAGGGCAGGGCCAGATCTACGGCTTTATCGGCAGAAACGGCGCTGGGAAATCCACAACATTGAAGATGATCAGCGGGCTGGCCAGCCCTGACCGGGGAGAGGTGCGGCTGTTCGGGAAGCCGGTGAGCGACCCGGTGGCGCGCAGGCGTCTGGGAGTGTTGATTGAGGCGGCGGGCCTGTATCCCAATATGACGGCCCGACAGAATGCAGTGATGAAAGCAAAGTGTATGGGCCTGACGGAGGAGAAAAAGAGCGTGGACCAGGTGCTGGAACTCACCGGGCTGACGGATACCGGGAAAAAGAGTGTAAAGCATTTTTCCATGGGGATGAAACAGCGTCTGGGGGTGGCACTGGCGCTGCTTGGCAACCCGGATCTGCTGATCCTGGATGAGCCCATCAATGGCCTGGATCCCGAGGGCATCAGGGAACTGCGGCAATTGGTACTGAAGCTCCAGGAGCAGGGTAAAACCATTCTGCTCAGTTCCCACATCCTGGGGGAATTGAGTAAGATCGCTACCCATTATGGGATTATCCGGGACGGCGAGTTGATGGAGCAGATCGCCCGCAGTGATCTGGAGGAGAAATGTCAGGATTATTTTCAGGTGGAAGTGTCGGACGTGCGGCAGGCGCTGCCTCTGGTTCAGGAATCCTTTCCACAGGTGGAGGCTCAGGTGTTTGACGCCCGTATCATTCGGATATACGGGCTCGAGGAGGGGGCGGAACTGAATCGGATACTGACGGAGAACCGGGTGGCTGTATATGCGTCGGGATTCCATCATATGGACCTGGAGGAGTATTTTTTGGAGCGGATGGAGGGGTGATATGTTGAATTTACTGCGTATGGATTTATATAGGATGCTTAGGAGCAAGTCGGTATATATATGCCTTGCCATATTGCTTATGATGGTAATGGTCAGTCTGGGCATGGTTTCGCTGGTGGCCACTCCCCAGGGGCAGGAAATGGCGGTTGAGAGGGGCATATTTACTGCGGAGGATCTGGCGCAGACAGAAGACATCCTGCAGGGAGTGGATACCCTGTTGATGCTACGCCAGACCGGCATGGACGGAGGGATGTATAATCTGATATTCGGTATTTGGGTTATGCTGTTTGTGTGTATGGACTACCAGAGCGGTTTTATGAAAAATCTGATGGCGATACATCAGAACAGGTGGAATTATGTGGCCAGCAAGATTCTGACGGCGGGGATCGTGAGCCTGTGTTATCTGGTCCTTCAATGTATTGCGGTGCTGATGATGAACAGGGTGTTGGGAAATGTGGTTCCGTATACGTCTTTTGGGGATATGCTTTTTTATCTTACCTGGGCCTGGCTGCTGACCGTTGCGTTTGCGTCAATGATCATTTTGGTCTGTGTATGGACCCGAAGCGTAGCAGCAGGAACCCTGGCTGCCGTGTTGTTGGGAACAGGCATGGTTGTGGGGCCCTTGTACGCCCTGCTGAATATGCTCCATGTGGGAGGCTGGCTCAGATATACAATCTATTTTTCTCTTAGCATGGGTCCCGGCCATTACGGTTCACTGGCGGATTTGTATGTATACCTGGTGGGAGGCGGCTTCTTGATCCTGTATGCGGCAGCGGCAGGGATCGTATTAAGGAAGCAGGATATATAGGATGGGGGTGTCGCAAAATCATCAAATCAGATGATTGAGCGGTACCCCTGCTCTATTT
>BLLU01000101.1 GCA_011959105.1 Lachnospiraceae bacterium
CCAGCATACTCATATTCAGCGTCTTGCCGAAGCGTCTGGGGCGGGTGATCAGCGTAACACTGTCTCCGTTTTCCCACCATTCCCGTATCAAATTAGTTTTATCTACATAGAAATACCCCTCTCTTCGGATTGTCTCAAAGTCCTGATTGCCGATTCCCACTGTTCTGGCCATTCTCCACCTCCCTTTTTAAGCCCCAAAACTGTCCCCAAAATCCCGAAGCAGCAATTCCATGACCCGGTTCTCCCTTTCCAGCATCACCTGAAAGCCGGGATTTTCCGTCTTTTCCCCATGAACGTGACTGCGGTTTACCTCCATGGCCTGAACCGGCGTCACATACACCAAAGTAAACTGTTCCTCATCTTCATAATCGTCAAGCTGCTGCTCTCCCGATTCCTCTCCGGCATCACATAAATAATAGAAATTATCCTGAATAAATTTGTCCTCAATCTTGCCTTTCTGAACGCGGTGGACATAACCATAGGGCTCAATAGACTCCCGGATCACATCCAGTCCGCTTTCCTCTTTCACTTCCCTGATCAAGGTATCCTCATGGCTCTCCCCCTGCTCAATGCCTCCCCCGGGAAACTTATAGTAGTTGTACTTGCGGCTGTAAATCATGGCCAGCTTACCCTCTTTTCGAATGATTCCCCGCACAGAAGGGCGGATACACACTGTACCGTCCTCCCTGTAGTCCTTCTTATCAATTTCAAACAGCAGTTTCATTTGAAGGCCCCCCTGATACCATAATCTTTCCATGTCTATGTGTAGTTAATTATTAATTTTATCATACCAACAATTCTATAACAATATCCACCCTCAAATCATTTAATTATCCGCTTTCTCCTCTGCCTGATCCAGGATTTTGCGAATCTGCGCAATATCCTCCCGGCTCAGAGACTGTTCCTCCACAAAGTGATTCAACAGCAGACTCAGACTCCCATGATATACCCGGTTCAGAAAACTTTCCGTCTCCTTTCGGGCCGCCTCTCTGCGATCCAACAGAGGGCAGTAAACTTTCATATTATCTCCCTCCTGGCAGACGATCAGTTGTTTGTCCGCCATTCGCTTTAACATGGTCAGTGTGGTACTGCGGCTCCAGCCCACGCTCTCTTTCAAGTCTGTCACGACCCTGCTTCCCACTTTCGGGCTTTCTGCCCACAGACTCTCCATCACATACCATTCGGCTGTACTCAGTTCTTTCATACTTCCCTTTCCCCCTCATGCCCCTTTACTCTTATGCCTCTTTCCCCTCATGTCCTTTCTTCGGACTGGGCAAATTAATGGGCTGAATCCCCTTATTGATGTAATTATTTGTGCATATTAAACATATCACAGAATGTCTACTGTGTAAACATAAAAACATATGTTAAAGTGTCAAAATTCCTATTGACTGTCCTGCAGGGGGAAGGTTTATAGTATATTGAAAGTACACAGGAAAAGGAGAACTGATATGAACCCTACGGCATACGACATTACTCTGCTCTTTTTTACATACTCTTTTCTGGCATGGCTGGCGGAAACCACGGTGGCAACCCTGAAAGAAAAGGATTTCAAGAACAGGGGTTTTGCCTCCGGACCATTCTGCTTTATCTATGGCTTTACCGGGATACTGCTGACCATCGTACTCCAGGATCTGCGCAGCAATGTATTTTTCCTGTTTCTGGGATGCGTGGTGGTGGCCACCGCCGTGGAATGGTTTACGGGAAAAATTCTGGAGGGAATGAAACAGAAGAAATGGTGGGATTACTCCCGCAAAAGGTGGAATCTGGACGGCTATATCTGCCTGCAGTACTCCCTGCTCTGGGGTGTGCTGGGCTATGGGGTAGTGCAGTATGCCAATGATATAATCCTGAGCCTGTACGGGGTCCTGCCGCTGCTTTGCAGGCAAATTATGGTCTGGGGACTTGTGGCCATTGGCCTGCTGGATCTGTCGGGTTCTTTTCTGTCCGTCTACCATATGGAAAAAATGCTGCCCCGGCTGTTCAGATGGAGCCAGAAAATGCAGCAGTGGACGCTGGCTCTTGGCACCCGAATCTCTCAAAGGATGGAAAATCGTATCCGCCGGGCCTATCCCGTCACTGCCGGCAGGGAGGACGCCCCGGAACAGGAGACTGCCGAAAGATGTACTCTGGTTCACCTGTTCTGGCTTTTTCTCATCGGAGCGCTGCTGGGTGATGTGGTGGAGACCTTATTCTGCCGTGTCACCATGGGAGTATGGATGAGCCGGAGCAGCCTGGTGTGGGGGCCCTTCAGCGTGGTATGGGGGCTGGCCATCGCCCTGATCACGGCCCTGCTGTATCGGGATCGGAACAAAAGAGAATCCCGCCTCTTCCTGGTAGGCACCTTTTTGGGCGGCGCTTATGAATATACCTGCAGCGTGTTTACGGAAATTGTATTTGGCAAAGTGTTCTGGGATTACAGCGGCATCCGTTTCAATCTGGGCGGCAGGATCAATCTGCTGTACTGCTTTTTCTGGGGCATCGCCGCCGTGGTATGGTTCCGGCTCCTGTATCCCCATATCGCAAAGCTGATTCAATGGATTCTGAGGAAAACAGGGCGCATACTCACCACGGCGCTTCTGCTTTTTATAATCGTAGATATTTTTGTATCTGTGCTGGCTCTGATCCGGTATGACTCACGGGCCAACGGATCTCCTGCGGAGCATCGCTGGGAACAGATCATGGATGCCTGTTTTGACGACTCCAGGATGGAACGGATTTACCCCAATGCTATCCCTCAGTAATTTGCACCGGGTAAAAATCCTTCAAGACTGCTGCCGCAGCAGCCCGTACATGGCGGTACGCGATATGGGTTTTTTATACAGCAGCAGGGACAGACCATATTGTAAAAGACTTCCCAGCACTGCGCAGCCAAGCCCGACCGCCATGGCGGTCGGCATGGTGATCCCGGAGATCCAGGACAGAAGCAATGTGCCATTGTCAGCGAAATGCATCAAATTGTAAATGCCTACTACAAATACCGCCATAGCCAGCATGGGAATCACAAAGTTTTTATACGCAATACCCAAATAACTTTGCAGTACCAACAACATCAGGCCGCAGAGCAGCACGGTCCGAATATTGTGCCCCACCGTCTCCGGCTTCAGGATGGACCGGGCCCCTTCCAGAACCAGCACAGGCAGGTACATTATCATGCTGCTGCAAAATGTAACCACTGTGGGTATGGAGGTCATCATGCTCTTTTTATATGGGGAGGACTGCACCAAGTCGGAACCGCAGACGGAATAGAGAAGCTGAGCCGGATACATGGCCACCGTCAGCAGCATCACTGCTCCTACGCCGCTGACGGAATTACCCAGTTCATATACCAGCCCCATGACGCCCAAAAGTCCGGCGGCAAACAAACTAACTTTCAGATTATAAGATAATTTGATACATTTCACGGCAAAGCGCCAGCTTTCAAAGATTCTCATTTTTATACCTCCTGTGCGCTTCAGCGCACACTCCAACTTTACCTATGGTTTCCTGTGAGTCCGCAAATGTCTCATGCCATTTTTTCATACCGATCCCCACCACCAACACGCTCAGAGCGGCAGCCGTCAATGCCAGCAGCCCATCCGCCGCCCACAGCCACGAGACGGGAAGCCCGCTCACCAGAATCAGAAGGATTACGCCTGCTGCGGCACAGCCGTAGGCCGTGTACAGACATAACAGAATGGAACGGGTAAAACGGGAAATGAACAGGCCCAAAGTTTCCAGAGAAAATACTGCCAACACCAGGCCCAGCCCCCGGGCCAGACCGCCGTCCAGAGTCAGAACCTTTGTCACCCAGACGGCGCAGGCACAGGCTCCCGCTGTCAGCATCCTCCTGACCAGGTCTCCCGTCAATCCCTGCCATAAAACTTCCCGGCCCCGGGGAGATGTCTTTAAAAAATCCAGCTTATACCCTCTTTTTGACTGAATGCCGTTAAAGACTGCCTGATCCGACAGGATCTCTATAAAAATCAGCAGCATCGCCGTCAGAATGCGGAATCCTTCTGAGCCGGAAAGATGACTGAAAAGATGAAATCCCGGCCCTCCCCCGTCGGAAGAAACAACCGTAAAGCTGCGCCAGAGCCATCCCCCTGCAAGCACTGCTCCAGGCAGCCCCAGAAACATCACCAGCTTGTATCTCCAACCTGTAAAAAGCAAGTAGGCTCTAATCTGTCTCATATTTACCTCCCAAATGATCCTGAATATTGCAGCCGACTATGGGATTTCATCACCGCCACGCAGATCTGGGACAGGGAAGGAGTCTCCACCGCCACATGCATCCCCGCCAGCCGGTCCATCCTCTCCGCCAGACAGATACCCTCAAACCCATAGCGGTTCCGAGTCTGGGTCACCAGCAGAGGAGCCGCTTTCTCGGCATCCTCCGCATCTCCCTTTACCAGCACATATTTTTCCTTCAGATTTTCCACAAAGTCCTGTTCCACTATCCGCCCCTGCTCCATAATGATGGCGTAGTCCGTCACATTCTCCATATCCGCCACATTGTGAGTGGAAAAGAAAACGCTCCTCTCCCCCTCCCGGCTGGCCAGATACTCCCGGATCAGATCGCACAGTTTATCCCGCATCAGAGGGTCCAGGGGGGAAGCCGGCTCATCCAGCAGCAAAAGTTCCGTGTCCCTTGACAGAACCGCCGCCAGCATCAGCTTCATGCGGTTGCCATCGGAAAGATTTCGGGCCTCCTTACCCCCTTCCCCGGGAATTGCCAGCTCCCTGCACAGCTTTCTGTAATCTTCCTGCCGAAATCGGGGGAATAACAGCCGATTGGCATCTTCCACCTGTTTTACTGTCCAATGTGGCAGATAATAACTGCCCGGGCCGGTGTAACCGATGCGGTCCCGCACCCCCGGATCGTCAATACCCGCTTTCTCCTCAAAGTACTGAATCTGTCCCCGATAGTCCAGCCGGATGCCCGACAAAAGGTTCAGCAGCGTGGTCTTTCCCGCGCCGTTTTCCCCGATCAGCGCCGTGGCAAATCCCCGGGGAATCTGCAGCCGGGGAATGTCCAACGCAAATCCCTTATATTTTTTATGGATATCACTTCCCGTAATCACATATTCCATGACAGTTTTTCCTCCTTATTCTTTTCTCTTCCATAGGCTTTGTCGATGCAGCCCGTCACACAGAATTTCCCTATAGGGTTTAGTCAGCGCGCTTTTCCCACCGACAGCAGGGCCTGCAGCGTCTCCAGCAGTTCCCGGTCGGAAAGCCCCGCAATCCTGGCCGCCGCAATGGCTTCACTCAAGGCGTCCTCCACCCGCCGCAGGTGCTGCTCCCGCAGCATCTCGCTGTCCTGGGCATTTACATAGAAGCCCTTGCCCTGCATGGCCGTCACCAAACCCTCCTCCGCCAACAGTTCATATGCCTTCATGGTGGTAATCACACTGATCTTAAGTTCCTTTGCCAACCCTCTGATGGAAGGCAGATACTCCCCCTCCCGCAGCTTTCCTGACAGGATATCTTCTTTCAGCTGCTCCGCAATCTGTTGATATATGGGGACTCCCGCATTTTGTAACAATATCATGGTCTCACCTCTTCTGCGCAAAAGATGTTTTACTGTTTATATGTTATATATACACCATAAACACACTGGTGTCAATACCCTGCAGAAAAAAAGACTGCCGCAAATAAAATTGCTGCAGTCTTGTATGCATATATGAATGATTCCTTATTCCGCGGTATCCACAATGGCTATGCCGGAATCCCCCCGCCGGGCCTGCTCCAATACTGCCGCCGCCAGTTTCTGGAATGAGCCGTAGGAGGAAGAGGCCCCTGTCAGAACGTCGATTGCCTCCTCTCCCTGCCCTTCCAGAAGCTGTCCGGCATAATAGCGGGTATAGGCGTTGGGATAGGTCCCGGTACCATGAAGCATATTCTGCATGTAGGCATTATCCCAGCTTTTTATGAAGCCGCTGAGGTTTTCCGCATTGTACTCCACGGAAACAATGCTCCCCCCTTTGACCATAATGGTGATATATTCTTTCCATCCATGACTGAACTGGGCGGCTTGAGCCGTATAATAGCCATCCTGCAGGCCCTGTTCCCCTTCGCCGCAGCCCGACAGCGGCAACGCCAGCATCACCAGAAGCATCATTATAATTATGATCCGTCTCATCTGCCACGCTCCTCCTTCAAAGCAAATTTTACCACCTGAGATTTAAGGGCTTCTGCCTCCCTCTCCAGCAATCCGCTGGATTTCTCCATGCCTTCCGCATTTTGCAGATTCCGATCCGCAATATCGGAAATGGCTTCTATGCGCTCCTCCATTATGGCCAGAGCGCTCTCCTGTCCCTGCACCGCCGCTACCAGCCGATCGGAGATACCGCTGATCTGATCGGAGACGGCTGAGATGGCCTGCAGGGAACCGGCGGTATCAGCAGTCAGTTCCACACCGGTCTGTATGATGGTCCTGGTGCTGGCCATCATCTCTGTGGCATTTTTCGCCGCCTCGGCGCTCTTGGCAGCCAACTGCTGCACTTCGCCGGCCACCACGGCAAATCCTTTTCCGGCGCTCCCGGCCCGGGCTGCCTCAATGGAGGCGTTGAGAGCCAGAATACTGGTCTGGAAAGCAATATCTTCTATGGCCTTGGCGATCTTGGTGATCTCCTGGGCATTGGCGCTGATGTCCCCCATGGCGCCGGAGAGAGAGTCCATCCTCACATTGGCCTCCCGGATACACTGGGCAATCTCTTCCGTCTTGGCACGGGTCTGACCACTGCTCTCCGTGACGCTGGACAAACGTTCTTTCACATTGGATACCTCATGCACCAATGCCTCCGTGGATTGATTCTGCTCAATGGAAGCCTGGTGAAGCTGACCCGACTGGCCGTTGAGTTCCAGGGACATACGGGCCAGCCGTGCAGCCGCATTTTTAAAGCCCGCAATGGTCTCGTTCATGGACTGCAGGATGGTTTGCAGACTTGCCCGAATCAGGGCAAAGTCACCTTTATAATTTACCTGCGGATCCACGCATAAGTCGCCGTCCGCCACATGGGTCAGTACCTGCTGGATATCCGATATATAATTATTGACGCTCTCCACAGTGTCACCCAGGGTCCGGGTCAATACCTCCAGTTCATCTCCTGTATGAACCGGAGCCACCTCTGTGCGCAAATCGCCGTCGGAAAGGGCCACCATCCGCCTGGTCACGCTTTTTACCGGCCGGGAAATGGAACTTGCCAGACGCAGAACCAGCAGAATGGACACCACCAACACCGCCAGAGTACACAGAATGGCCACCAGCATTGCGCGGTTGATCATATTGTCATAATCCGACTTGGGAACCTGGATCACCAGGGACCACTGGGTGCCCCGGATGGGAGAAAATGCCACCAGCAGTTCTTCACCGTCAACTATAAATTCCGCAGCACCCGTCTCGCCGGTGGTCACCCGGCTGACAGCTTCCTCATTTCCGCCGCTGAGTCCGGCCAGCGTACTGCCCTCCCGGACCCGGGACTGATCCGGATGGCCCACCACTGTTCCCTCCCGGTTGACCATGTAGGCCATACCATGTTTCCCCAGGTTAATGCTGCTGATCACATCATTCAGTGTATCATATTTATAAACCCCCACCACAAAAAGAGTAGTTTCTTCATCCTCCTTTACCGGCATCCCCATGGTGATACCCAATTTCTCCTGGAATACTGTGGAGGAAAAAGTGGTGAGATTATCCGTCTCCTTGAGAAGCTCCAGAAATCCGGCATCCAGATTTTTCGGCGCATTATCATCTCCCTGAAACAAACGGCCCTCAAGGTCGTATAGGGCGATGGTGTAAAACTCATAGGTCTCGGCGGCCTCCGTCAAAAGCATTTCCCGGTTGGCACGGGTGGCCGAATCATCTCCCTGCCTGCTGCCGGACACCGCGCTCATGTGGGAGTCCCCTGCAATCGTCATCATACGGTCAGCCAGCATATGTATATTGGCTTCCACTGTCTTGGCTGACTGCCGTACCATGGGCTGCAGACTGTCCAAAAGGATGCTGTTGGCCAAGGTCTGCATGGATTTGGCCATGATGGCGCAGCACACGATTACCAATACCAAGATATTGAGGGTGGTATTCCTCAAAATTCTGCCGTTAAGGCTTCTTCTGATCTCCCGGCGTCGGGAGTCCGTTTTGTTCCCGGTCACTTTCTCATCTCTCCTTTTCCGTATCTTTTTCTACAACATAATAAAAGCCCTCTCCTTCGCCGTGAATGAGGGTTGTCATTCCGCTGACGCATGAGATGCTTCCTTAGCCGTAGTATACCATATATATTTTTAGAATTAAAGCCCCCTTTTGCAAAACGGGAAACAGCCGGATTAACTCTGCTCTGCTAAATACATGCTCACCCGGCTTTGAATGATTTGTGCAGCATTTTTACCATATAAAAATAGATTCACTATTTCACAGGACAGGAAATCTCCATGATCTGCTCAATGGTCTGGTGCAGCAGCCTGCTCTCTTCCGTGTCCGCCGCCCTGTAATAAACCTCTTTGCCCTCCCGGCGGCTGACAATCAATCCTCCTGCCTTAAGCTGCCGCAGGTGATGGGACACGGCAGGGCTGGTCATATCTACCATGGCGGATATATTGATCACACATTCCTCACAATGGCACAGCAGCCAGAAGATACGCACCCTGCTGGTGTCGTCCAGCAGCCGGAATGTATCGGCCACGTTTTGAAATGTGTCCGGCCTGCCCAACTGATCTCTCAAATATTCTTCCCTTTGTCCTTCGCCGTGACAATGCGGCAACGCAAATTTTTCCATCCGTATATAATTCCTTTCCGGGTATACTTCCTGTCATCACTTTGCATTTACTGCCTGGGTTATCCTGCATACTCACTCTAAATACATTATAGACAGACGTCAAGGGAATTACAACCGCTTTCTGAAACAGCTCTGTAAAATTAAAAGCCTATTGACAATTCAAGAGAGATAGATTATACTACAATTAAACAAGTACTTAATTGTTAAATATTTGGGCAAATCATAAATGCCCAAATGAATCATTTAGTCAGGAGGAATATTATCATGAAAAAAACCTACAAGATCGAAGTTGACTGCGCAAACTGCGCCAATCTGATGGAAGACGCCGCCCGCAAGACTCCGGGCGTGGCCTCCGCCACCGTAAACTTCATGACCCAGAAAATGAACGTGGAATTTGAAGAGGGCCAGGATCCCGGACAGGTGATGAAAGCAGTTCTGAAAGCCTGCAGAAAAGTGGAACCTGACTGTGAGATCGAACTTTAACCAAAGATGGAAACCCAAGTTCAAAAGTGGAGGTTATTATGACGAAAAAGCAGAAAAAAATGCTGGCCCGGATTCTCCTCTCCACAGGGATGCTGGTCCTGTTAAACTTTTTGCCTGTCACAGGACTGATTCGGATGGCTCTGTATCTGGGGGTCTACCTGCTGATTGGCTATGACATCCTCAGAAAAGCCGGCAAAGGTATTATAAACGGCCGGGTATGTGATGAAAATTTCCTCATGACCGTGGCCACCATTGGGGCCATTGCCCTGGCTGTCTACACCGGAAGCGGAGACTACAACGAGGCCATCGCCGTAATGCTCTTCTACCAGGTGGGGGAATTTTTCCAGAGTTATGCGGTGGGAAAGAGCCGCCGCAACATCAGTGCCCTTATGGATATCCGGCCCGACTATGCCAACATAGAGCGGGAAGGCAGACTGGAACAGGTGGATCCGAATGAAGTGGCTGTGGGCAGCGTGATAGTGGTACAGCCCGGTGAGAAAGTCCCCATCGACGGCGTGATTCTGGAGGGGAATTCCGATCTGAACACCAGTGCCCTCACTGGGGAAAGTCTGCCCCGGGAGGCCCATGCAGGGGATGAAATCATCAGCGGCTGTATCAATATGACCGGTGTCCTCAAGATTCAGACCACCCGGGAATTCGGAGAATCCACGGTCTCCAAGATACTGGAACTTGTGGAGGAATCCAGTTCCCGCAAGTCCCGTTCGGAGAATTTTATCTCCCGGTTTGCCAAAATCTATACTCCCGCAGTATGTATCGCCGCTCTGCTGCTGGCGGTGCTGCCCCCGGTGTGCAATCTGATTCTGGGACATTCCCCGGGCTGGGAAAACTGGATTTACAGCGCTTTGACTTTTCTGGTAATCAGCTGCCCCTGCGCTCTGGTGGTCAGCGTGCCCTTAAGTTTCTTCGCCGGCATCGGCGGCGCCAGCAAGGAAGGCATTCTGATCAAGGGTTCCAACTATATGGAGATTCTGTCCCGGACCAAAATTGTGGTTTTTGACAAAACCGGAACCCTGACCCAGGGGGTGTTTGAAGTCAGCGGCATCCATCACAATGAAATGGAAGATGACCAGCTGCTGGAATATGCCGCACTGGCGGAGTGTTCTTCTTCCCATCCCATCAGCAGGAGTCTGCAGCGGGCATACGGCAAAGAGATTGACAGAAACCGCGTGACAGAAATCCAGGAGATCGGCGGCCAGGGACTGGTGGCAAAGGTGGACGGCAGGCAAGTGGCGGTGGGCAATGCCAAGCTGATGAAACAAATGGATATCGCCCATAGAGATTGCCACAGCCTGGGGACTATAATCCATGTGGCCATAGACGGCAGCTATGCCGGACACATTGTGATCTCCGATCTTGAAAAACCGAATTCCAAGGCGGCCATCGCCGCTTTGAAAAAGGCGGGAGTAACCAGGACTGTGATGCTCACCGGAGACGCAAAATCCGTAGCGGAAAAAGTAGCCGCAGATCTGGGGGTAGACGAAGTACACAGTGAACTTCTGCCCGGCGACAAGGTAGTACAGGTAGAAAAACTGCTGGCAGACAGAGATACCGCAGTAAAAACTTCAAAGACCGGAATCTTCCAAAGGAAGCAGACAGAGAGCAGAGCTTCCGGGGCCAGGCTGGCCTTCGTGGGAGACGGCATCAACGACGCGCCGGTGCTGGGCCGGGCGGATATCGGTATCGCCATGGGAGCCATGGGTTCCGATGCCGCCATCGAAGCTGCGGATGTGGTGCTGATGGACGACGATCCCATGAAGATCGCCAAAGGCATCAAAATTTCCCGGAAATGCCTTTCTATTGTATACCAGAACATTATCTTCGCCCTGGCGGTGAAATTTGTATGCCTGCTGCTGGGCGCAGTGGGTTATGCCAACATGTGGCTGGCCATCTTCGCGGATGTGGGCGTCACCGTGATCGCCGTGTTAAATGCCATCCGTGCCCTGCGGGTACACAAGCTGTAGAATAAGAGAACGCAAGTCCCAGTTTTTATGGACTTGCGTTCAGCATTAATGCCAGCACCGTTTCATATCCCGCCTTGGCCGCCATCTGCATGGGAGTCATGCCCTCCTTATTGACCCGGTTGTAGTCAGCGCCTTTCCTAATCAGATAGCAGGCCGTCTCCGCATTTCCACATTTCAGGGCATAGTGCAGGGCAGTGTTGCCATGGTTGTCCGCTTTGTGCAAATCGGCTCCGGCCAGAAGCAATTCCTTCACCGTATCCTTATTTGTTCTAAGCATCATGAAGGTCTGTCCCTGCCTGTTGGCATGGTTTATATCTGCGGCTTTCTCTATAAAAATGGGAAGCAGTTCCCGTATATTCCCTGCATCCGGCAACAGCAGCAAAGGCGTATTGCCGTCCTCATCGGGGAGATCCACATGAATCAATTCCCTCAGCACATCTGCTCTCTCCTGCCCGGTCAGTTCCCTGCCGCCTATTCTTTTCTTTTTCAATGCATAATGGGCGGGAGTTTTCCCATCCCCATCTTTCAGGGTGTCGTCAGAGCCTGCTGCCATAAGCATTTTAACCACCTCCACATGTCCGCAGGCACTGGCTTCATGAAGGGGCGTCACGCCGGCCTCCCCGGGCCGATCCTCCGTCAGGTTCACATCCACCCCCTTCCGAATCATTGTCTTTAACATACCGGTATGACCGTTCCGAACTGCCAGATGAAGGGCTGCCATGCCCTCATTGTCAGTCTGCTCCATGGACTCCCGGGAGAAAAAGGCCGCAATCTCCTCAAAAAAAGCCTCTTTCTTTTCCCCCTGCCCCTCCATGGAAGCTATGATATGAGCGGGCGTCCGCCCTTTCACCACCACACTGTTCAGATCCACTTCCAGTTCCAGCAGTTTCCTGACAACATCCGTCCTGCCGCCGGCCCCCAGACATGCATCCCGCAGGCAGACGGTGTCGTCACCGTCCCACACCGGGGCGGTAAAGTCCATTCCAGCCTCTCTGCACAGATCCAAAATACGGCAATCCCTGTCCACTTTCAACACATTTCCCACAAGATCAATAATCTGGGCCAATTCTTCATCATCTTCCATATCCGCCTGCCAAAGCAGCTTTCTGGCCGCGTACAGGGCCAGACCCAGGCCGTCTCTCTTATTACTGCTGACCCAGCCAAAAGCCCGGTTGGTGATTTCACATAGTCGTTCTGTATCCGGCCGCCCCCTCTTCACAGGCTCCGCCCCATGGTCGGCCAATGCCAGTTCCAGAGCTTCCAGGCCGTATTCCGCAGCGTATCGGATGGGGGTCATCCCCTCCCTGTCCGCCATATTCACCATCTCCCCGCATTGTTCCATCAAGACCAGCGCGGCGGTAAAATGCTCGTTTTTGATTGCCAGTAACAGAAGGGTGCTGCCGTTTTGATCCACATAGTCGGTTTTTGCGCCCTTTTGCAGAAAGACTTCCGTCAACGGCCAGGTAAAATGAGGATTATTGGATCGGGACAACATACAGGCAAGAGGCGTCAGTCCTTCTCCATCTTGCCGGTTTATGTCCAGATCCAACAGCCGGGCAATATCCGCCCTCTGTTCCAGGCTTCTCTCCTTGCTGAAAAAGTCTGCCGTCAGACCTTCAAATGCGGGGTCCGCCAGATAATGATAAGCATTCCTGCCTCTCCTGTCACAGGCAGCAGGGTCGGCCCCATGGTCTAAAAGCAGTCGTGCCATGGCCAGATTGCCGCGCAGACAAGCCAACAGGAAAGGAGTGGCACCATATCCTCCGCGGTCAGGCAGATTTACCTCCTCTCCCACCCTGCCGTCACATAATATTTTTTCCACCATATTATAAAAATTGTGCCATACCAGAAGATGAAATAAGGTGAGACCATAATGACCCGCGGGTTCCAGCAAATCCCCTGTCCCGCAGGTTTCCAGACATACCTCCGCCTCCCGCACCACTTCTTCCCGGAAAAAAGGATTTCTGTAAGTCCCCCCTTCCCCGCTGTTATCCCACCAGGGAATATAGCGGTCCTGATTGGAGCTTTCGCTGGATGTCACCAAAAGATCCGTCAATTCTTTTATATCCATTGCCGCCTCCTTTTTTCATCACAGGCAATCCACTCGTCCAGCGTCAATGGTTCATAATCGGAATACTGGCAGAAGCAGTTGATCATATTGCAGGGAATCGTCCTTTCATGGCCCTGGGCATTTCTTACCACAGTGGCCCGGGTTATCTCCTGAAACTGCTCCACAAGCCGCTGGTCCCGGCTGTCATGGACATGACCGTAGAGCATATAAGTTCTGGGATTGCCATTCTCATCCAGGCGATATTGTCCGTTATAACAGATAATGGGGTAATGACAGAGCACTACTTTGCGCTTATTATCGTACAATTCTTCATAGGGCTTCACCCACTCAAAGCGGCTCATATCCATGGTGGTTTTGGATACAAAACCATCGTGATTGCCCTGGATCAGGTATAATCTGCCGTTTAACCGCCTGGTAAGCTGGCTGGTCTCCTCCGCGTTTCCCCAGGACAGGTCTCCGATGATAACTACCTCATCATTCTCTCTGACCTTTCCGTTCCATTTACCGATCATGTACTCGTTCATTTCCTCCACACTGGAAAATCCCCGGCAGTCCATACGATCGTTCATAGCCCCATGGTAAAAATGCAGGTCCGCAATATAATACCTCATAACATACCTCCATAAAATCAATAACGGATTTACCGGCATTGACAAATGGGAAACATAGTCCTGCTTTATACGCTATGGGCCCTCAGACAGGCTATAATCTCTTCACGGTACTGCGCATGATGAGGCATGCCTCCGCCAAGTCCACCCCTCTTAGGAAACATAAGTTTAAAGTAGTCTCCGTTTTTCATTGTTATATTACACTTTACCGAACCCATCCATCCCTTTTTGATTTCACAATTACGAATCTCTTCCAAAGGATAGCAGTTACCTATTTCCTCGAGTGAAATTGTATCATGAACCTCTGTGACCGCCACCACATTGGGATCTAAGTCCACATCGTACTCATAAAGGTGCTTGTAGCCCTCACACTCGGCAATAACCAGATGCTGCGAAGAAATACCCAGATATATGTCATAGGTGGAATACTTACTCTTTCTAACTCCCATTACGCCTCCGTCTTCCGATGGAACAAGCGTATTATCCACAAGTACGCCTCCCGAGAAAATGCGGTTTACCTGTGATTCGTAAGCACATGCATATATCCCCGCACTTACTTTCTCCCCGCCGGGAAGATTCCGTTCCAATGCATACACCATACTTTTTTCGTCAAAAATACCGGACATATCGTATTCTCCTTTTCATTTTCCGATACTGTTATTGTGACCATTATAGCACGGCCGATTTGCCTTGTCCATACTGCCCCGGCTCCTCGGGCCTGGCATAATATTTCTTTTGGCACCAAATTGCGCAAACTGGTACGGCATTACGATTTACAGGTAAAAATGCCCATTGTGATATGAAATCGTAGACAAGCGCTTTTCCAGGGAGATTAAGTATAAGTCTTAATGATTTCTTCAGCAATTATTTGTTTTGTAATGCAGCGATCCATTGCCTGTTTCTCGATATAACGGTGAGCATCAGGTTCGTTCATTTCTAATTTGCTGATTAAAATCCATTTCGCTTTGTTGACAAGACGGATCTCTGCCATTTTTTCTTTGATAGACAGGGATTTTTTTTCAAATTGTCTCAGTCGCTCCCTGGAGCTTTCCATCCAGCTAAGAGCATGAATCATGATTGGCTTTGATGTTGGCTTTGACAGCGTGAACACACCGTATTCAACAACCTTGTCGTGAATTCCGGCATGTATGTCGCTTTTTACCAAAAGCAGCACAGCGGATTGCTTACCGGTACAGGTGTCAATCGCAAAACGAGTACCGATATCATCAGGCAAAGGCGCATTGATAATGACAAAATCAAACGTTTTTTCGGCGAGTATCCGTTCGGCGGCGTTGACACTGGCAGCAGTTTGAATCGGGGAATATCTTGTTTCGGGGAGCAGGTCGGCAAAGGCAGAGGTGAAATTATCTGTTGCAGACACAATGAGTATACTGTAAACTCGTTCTCTTAAACTCATTTTGCACCTCCTTCTTTTTCTTTGGCTCAAATTATTTATTACAATAGATGTCTAATATAGCATTCGGTATGTTTTTCTTGATAAAATTACTGTTTGCAGCTATTGCACAGGCGTATTTAAGATTGCCGGGCAACTGTTTAAAATTGGCAAGGGTATTTTCATCTGCTTTATACAGATTGATATCCGCAGGAGCCGGCAGCTCTAGTTTATTCTCAATCCCGTCAAGAATGGCATAAATGATCAGGGCAAATATCAGATAAGTATTTGCGGACGGATCAGGAGAACGAAGTTCAACACGACGGTATTCACCGACAGCGGCAGGGATTCTTACAAGCTGTGAACGGTTCTCGCTGGACCAGGAAATATATTTTGGCGCTTTGTTGCTCCCAAAACGACGATAGGAACTCTCGGTTGGATTTAAAAAAACCGTCATATCAGCAACTTTATCCAAAATCCCTGCAATCAAGTATTTCATATTGTCTGCATCATAAGATGATTTGACTGACAGATTAATATGGAAGCCGTTTCCTGGTTTGTTTTCCAATGGTTTCGGGCTGAAATCAGCGTAAAGACCATTCCGCCTAGCGATTGTTTTTACAACCGTCTGGAACGTCATGGCGTTGTCTGCGGCAGTCAGAGGATCCGAATAGCGAAGATCAATTTCGTTTTGTCCTGGTCCTTCTTCGTGATGTGAACTTTCCGGCTGTATTCCCATCTGCTCCAGAGTCAGGCAAACTTCGCGGCGGATATTTTCACCTTTGTCTTCCGGGGCGATATCCATATAAGTTGCGTTATCATAAGGTTCTTTGGTTGGATTTCCATTGTCATCCAGCATGAACAGGTAAAACTCCTGCTCTGCGCCAAAGAAAAACTGATGTCCGGAAAGTTTCGCTTTTTGAATCGCGTTTTTTAAAATAGAACGCGTATCACATTCAAATATTTTGCCATTCGGATAAGTAATATTACAGAACATTCTTACTACACGTCCATGCTCCGGTCTCCAGGGCAGAGGCGTCAGTGTGTCTGCTTCAGGATGCAGAAACAGATCAGAATGGGTTTCATCGCCAAAACCGGCGATAGCGGATGCGTCAATAGCAATGCCATATTCAAAAGCACGGGAAAGTTCCTGTGGCATAATGGATATGTTTTTCTGTTTGCCGAATACATCGCAGAAGGCGAGGCGGATGAATTTCACATCCTCTTCATGCACATATTGGATAACTTCTTCTTTTGAATATTTCATAAGCCTACCTACTTTCTTTTAATTTGCTACATACATCTGTTTGTATGGGTTCTTACTGTCTGGCGTGATGACTGTAAAAGACTCGGATAAAAGTTCTTCAATAGAATAACCGAAGTCTAAGCAGTATTCAGACAGATACTCCCGGATTTCATCTAACTCATCTGCATCCGCAGATCTTGCTGTAACCTGTTTTGGGAAATGAATATCCTCACAGCTGCTGCGCAGGAATATTTTACCTCCATGCATTCCGGTACAGGGGAAATTGCCTACAATGCATTTGTTATCTTTATGAAATCCAAGGACGATGATCACGCCTCCTGCCTGATATTCTCCAAGGAAGCTTCCTGCACATCCGCCGATGATCATAACAGGAATTTTTTCTTTGTAAGCCTTCATATGGATTCCGGCGCGGTATCCGGCGTTGCCCTGTACATAGATTTTGCCGCCGCGCATGGCATAACCGGCAGCGTCACCGATATTGCCATGAATCAGAATCTTTCCTTCATTCATGGTATCGCCCACAGCGTCCTGTGCATTCGCATTTACCGTAATATTGGCATTGTTTAAGTATGCGCCCAGTGCATTACCCGGTATCCCGTTAATTGTAAGATTCTTGTCGGACATACCGGCAGCAATAAATTTCTGGCCGCAGCAGCCTTCGATGATAAAATCACTTCCTGCTTCACGCAATTTTTCATTTACAGCTCTATAATCTAAATCTGCAGCATCAATGGTTTGCATATTATACCATACCTCCCAAAAGTTTTTTATGTTTTTTTCTGTCATTCTCCAGCGTGAGAGATATCGAGTATCTCCAATTCTTTTTTCGTTAAGCCGATGCCACGAAGCATCAGCCGGTTTCCGCGTAAAGCCTCAATGGAATTGATTCCCATACCGCCCATGAATTCTTTTATTTCGTGTTTCCATGCGGTCATCAGATTAATCAGGCGTTCACTGCCCATTGCCGGATTAAGCCTTTTCACAAGCTCCGGGCGCTGGGTTGCAATGCCCCAGTTACATTTACCGCTTTGGCAAGTACGACACAGATGGCAGCCCAAGGCAAGCAGGGCGGCAGTAGCTACATAGCAGGCATCTGCACCGAGAGCAATGGCTTTTACTACATCTGCTGCGCTCCGAATACTTCCGCCGACTACAAGAGAGACATTGTTGCGGATACCTTCATTCCGAAGTCTCTGATCAACGGCTGCCAGCGCCAGCTCAATGGGGATACCTACATGATCTCTGATCCTGGTAGGCGCAGCTCCGGTGCCGCCGCGGAACCCGTCAATGGCAATGATATCTGCTCCGCTTCGGGCAATACCGCTCGCGATTGCCGCAATATTATGTACGGCAGCAACTTTTACAATCACTGGTTTTTTATATTCCGTAACTTCTTTTAGAGAAAAGACAAGCTGACGCAAATCTTCGATGGAATAAATATCATGGTGGGGCGCAGGGGAAATGGCATCGGACCCTTCCGGGATCATACGGGTACGGGATATATCTCCTACGATTTTTGCACCGGGAAGATGTCCCCCGATACCCGGTTTTGCGCCTTGTCCTATTTTGATCTCAATAGCTGCGCCTGCCTTCAGATAATCCGCATGGACACCAAAACGTCCGGAAGCTACCTGTACGACGGTATTTTCTCCATAGCAGTAAAAATCTTCATGCAGTCCGCCTTCTCCGGTGTTATATAAAATCCCAAGTTCTGTTGCTGCAAGTGCGAGAGACTTATGAGCATTGTAGCTGATAGAGCCGTAGCTCATGGCTGAGAACATAACCGGCATAGACAATTCCAGCTGCGGAGGCAGTTTACAGTCTAAAGCTCCATCCTTTGTGCGTTGTACTTTTGACGGTTTCTTTCCGAGATAAACTCTGGTTTCCATGGGTTCCCGCAATGGATCAATGGAAGGGTTCGTTACCTGTGAAGCATTGATCAGGATTTTGTCCCAGTAAACGGGAAGAGGTTTTGGATTACCCATGGATGACAAAAGAACGCCGCCGCTGTTTGACTGTTTATAGATCTCTTTAATCGTTTCGGCTGACCAGTTGGCGTTTTCGCGCAGGGTACAATCACTTTTTACAATCTTTAAGGCTCTTGTAGGACAAAAGGAAACACAGCGCTGGCAGTTTACGCATTTTGAGTCGTCACACGTCATTATTTTGTGTTTTTCATCGTAGCTGTGGGCTTCATTGGCGCATTGCTGCTCACATACATGGCAGGAAGTACATCTGTTTTTATTTCTGATTATTTCAAATTCGGGATAAATAAATTCGATACTCATTAAAACGCACCTTCCTTTACTTTAACGATGACAGGCTCACCGCCGGCGGGAGACCATATGTTTTCTGCATTTGGTTCCATGGTCCGAATGGCGGCTTCTTCACTTGCAATGAATACTTTATCATCTTTTTCACCGACTACCATTGAACGCAGCTTCAGACGGTCATTCAGGGCCATCAATCCGCCTTCAAATCCCAAAACGATGGAGAAAGGACCGGTAATCAGAAGGCTTGAAAACATAGTTCTAAGGTAGGTATGTTTCTTTCGGTCGTCCAAATCTGTTTTTGCCCCAATGGTACTCCAGAACGGAGCGGCGATTACACTTGCGGCTTCGCCGAGCGTAAGTCCCTGTACGCGGAGCAGGTAATCCATGATATAGGTAATGACTTCCGTATCGGTCTGGAGAGTACATTTATAGCCGAACATCTCGATAAATCGACGGTTGGCGTCGTAGGAAGATATTTCTCCATTATGCACGACGGAATAGTCAAGCAGCGTAAACGGATGCGCGCCTCCCCACCAGCCGGGAGTATTTGTCGGATAACGGCCGTGTGCCGTCCAGGAGTATCCTTCATATTCTTCCAGTTTATAAAAGACGCCCACATCTTCCGGGAAACCGACCGCTTTGAAGGCGCCCATGTTCCTGCCGCTGGAAAAGACGTAAGCGCCGGGCATTTCGGCGTTGATCTTCATAACTGCTTTGGCGACAAAATCCTTTTCTTCCGACTGTAAGGATACAAGAACAGATTTTAACGGCGCAACAAAATATCTCCATATAATCGGCACGTCTGTGATTGCCGGAATCTTTCGAGTTGGAATGATTTCCGATTGGACAATTTCAAAGCGTTCCTTTAAGAAAATTTCGCATTTCTTACGCGTGTCGCGGGAATCAAAAAACATATGGAATGCATAAAAATCTTTATATTCAGGGTAAATGCCATAACCGGCAAAACCGCCGCCTAATCCGTTGGAACGGTCATGCATGGGTTTCATGGAATTTGTGATCCTTTCACCGGACATCTTACTTCCATATCTGGATATTACTGCAGAGATTGCACATCCGGAGGGGATTCTTATCTGACCCTCGATTTTCATAAATCTTGTACCATCCTTTCAGAATAAATCAAAAAAACAAAGGCATCCGTTTTCAGGGCAAGTGATTCCTACTCTGAAAATGAACGTCTTTGCTCATCTTTTATATTATACAGTGGATGGTGTGCTTTGTCAATCTTTTTTGGACGACAGAAGCACGATAGAAAAAATAAAAAAAGGTTGACAAATAATATTGAAAGGTGTATTATCCAACACGTAAAGGCAAGGGAGTCTTTTGCGGCGCAGAAAGAGCGTCATGAAAGTCTTCCTTGTCTTTTTATTTTCAAATTAGAAGGAGTGAGATCATGAAGAATGTATCGGATTTTTTTGGATGTAAAGTATTTGATGACAGAGTGATGAAAGCAAATTTATCGGCAAAGGTATATCAGTCTTTGAGAAAAACGATTGATGAAGGCGCAAAGCTCGATATTAGCGTAGCAAATGCAGTAGCGGCAGCTATGAAAGACTGGGCTGTGGATCATGGCGCTACGCACTATACACATTGGTTCCAGCCACTTACCGGCGTTACAGCAGAAAAGCATGACAGTTTTATTTCTCCATCCCCCGATGGCGGTGTGATTATGGAGTTTTCCGGAAAGGAACTGATCAAAGGAGAACCAGATGCTTCGTCGTTTCCCTCCGGCGGACTTCGGGCTACTTTTGAAGCGCGGGGATACACGGCATGGGATCCTACATCTTATGCGTTCATTAAGGGCAATACATTGTGTATTCCTACCGCGTTCTGCTCTTATGGCGGAGAAGCGCTGGATAAGAAAACGCCGCTGCTCCGTTCTATGGAAGCGTTAAATAAGCAGGCAATCCGTATTCTTCATCTGTTTGGCAATGACGATGTTAAATGTGTCCGCACGTCCGTAGGGCCGGAACAGGAATATTTCCTTATTACGGAAGAAATGTATGAACAGAGGAGGGATCTTCGATTTGCGGGTCGTACTCTTTTTGGCGCGAGGCCACCAAAGGGACAGGAGATGGACGATCATTATTTCGGAGTGATCAAGCCGAGGGTCGCGGCTTATATGGAAGAGCTGAATGAGGAACTCTGGAAGCTGGGCATTCTGGCAAAAACAGAGCATAACGAAGTTGCCCCGGCGCAGCATGAGCTTGCCCCTATCTATACAACAACAAACATCGCGACAGACCATAACCAGCTGACAATGGAAATTATGCAGAAGGTTGCGGCAAAGCATGGGCTTGTGTGCCTGCTTCATGAGAAACCCTTTGCCGGAGTAAACGGAAGCGGAAAGCATAACAACTGGTCTCTGACTGCGGATGGAGGCGTGAATCTGTTGTCGCCGGGCGAAACGCCGTATGAAAACGCACAGTTTTTATTATTCCTTTGTGCGGTTATCAAAGCTGTGGACGATTATCAGGATCTGCTCCGTCTTTCTGTGGCGACAGCAGGAAATGATCACAGACTTGGGGCAAACGAAGCGCCTCCGGCAGTCATTTCTATTTTCCTTGGAGAAGAATTGAATGCCGTACTGGAAGCGATTGAAAAGGGTACTCCCTATGCGGGAACCGAAAAAACACAGATGAAGCTGGGTGTGGACGTACTTCCAAAGTTTAACCGCGATACTACAGACCGCAATCGTACATCGCCCTTTGCATTTACCGGAAATAAATTTGAATTCCGTATGCTTGGTTCCTCCAATAGCATTGCGTGCGCGAATATCATGCTGAACAGCGCAGTGGCGGAAAGTTTGAAAATCTATGCGGACAGACTGGAAAACGCGGAGAATTTTGAAGATGTACTGCATGAAATGATTCGCAAGACTATCAAAGATCATAAACGTGTTATTTTCAACGGGAATGGTTATGACAACACATGGATTAAAGAAGCTGTGGAAAAGAGAGGGCTTCTTAACTATCGTACAACACCGGATTGTATGCCGCATTTACTGGATGAAAAAAATGTACGGATGCTGACTTCTCACAAAGTATTTTCAGAAGCGGAACTAAAGTCCAGATGTGAAATTATGTTGGAAAACTATTGTAAGACAGTTCGGATTGAAGCAAATACCATGATCGATATGGCAAAGACAGAGATTGCCCCTGCAGTAAGCGCATATGTATTGGAACTTGCAAATACTGCGGCGGCAAAAAAGGCGGTCGATGATTCATTTTCACGCAGTTATGAGACGGAGCTTATGAAAAAACTTGTAAGATTGGAAGATCTGATTGCAGCCAAGACAGATGAATTGGAAGAAGCAGTGATGAAACTCCAGGATGCGGAAGATGTGGCGGCAGAATCTTATATGATTCGAGATGCTGTTTTAGGAAAAATGGGAGAATTAAGAGCTGCCTGTGATGAGGCAGAAACAATGACGGCAAAGAAATACTGGCCATTTCCAACTTACGGCGATTTACTGTTCGGCGTAAAATAGGTTGATAAATTTAAATTGCGGAACTTCTGATCGGAGGAAGAAGATATGGATGAAGCTATGAAAGGACTCGTGCAGGAAGCAGTATACGGCGAAGTGTTCGGAGTCTGGTTTTTAATTGGCGCTGCATTGGTGTTCTGGATGCAGGCGGGTTTTGCAATGGTAGAGGCAGGTTTTACCAGGGCGAAAAATACAGGAAATATCATTATGAAGAACTTGATGGATTTTTGTATTGGAACCGTAGTATTTATACTTATTGGTTTTGGTTTTCTGATGGGAGAAGACCTGTTTGGATTTATCGGAAAGCCGGGATTTGATTTGTTTACTGCATATGCGGAGTTTGATTTTTCGAGCTTTGTATTTAACCTTGTATTCTGTGCTACAACGGCAACCATCGTATCCGGTGCAATGGCGGAACGTACAAAATTTCTTTCCTATTGTATTTATTCCGGTGTAATTTCTGCATTGATTTATCCGATTGAAGCACACTGGATATGGGGGGGAGGATGGCTGGCGCAGCTTGGCTTCCATGATTTTGCCGGTTCCTGTGCGATACATATGGTAGGCGGTATTTCCGCATTGATTGGTGCAAAAATTCTTGGTTCCCGTATCGGAAAGTTCACCAGAGATAAGAGTGGAAAAGTTGTGAAAGTAAATGCGTTTCCGGGACACAGCATTGCACTTGGAGCGCTTGGGGTATTTATTCTTTGGCTCGGTTGGTATGGATTTAATGGTGCAGCCGCAACTTCCATTGCACAGCTTGGTTCTATTTTCCTGACAACAACAGTCGCACCTGCTGTTGCAACGGTTGTCTGTATGGTCTTTACGTGGATAAAATATAGAAAGCCAGATGTGTCCATGTGTCTGAACGCATCATTAGCAGGGCTTGTGGCAATCACGGCGCCATGTGATGTGACAGATGCATTCGGTGCGGCTGTAATTGGAGCAGTTGCAGGACTTTTGGTCGTGTTTGGCGTATGGCTTCTCGACCATGTGCTTTATATTGATGATCCGGTCGGAGCAGTTGCCGTACATTGCATGAATGGGATCTGGGGTACACTGGCAGTCGGATTATTTGCAACAGATACGGCTCCCGGGTACAGTATTGCAAATACTTCGGGAGAAACTTTAACCGGTTTGTTTTATGGCGGCGGTTTTGACTT
This sequence comes from Lachnospiraceae bacterium, assembly GCA_011959105.1. Taxonomy (GTDB): domain Bacteria; phylum Bacillota; class Clostridia; order Lachnospirales; family Lachnospiraceae; genus Acetatifactor. The sequence continues at coordinate 23,502 of BLLU01000101.1, forward strand.
ATTAAAACTTCAGATTATCGGCATTGCCAGTGTTGCAGTATGGACAGCGGTTACGATAACTGTTACATTTCTTGTAATCAAAGTAGCTGTAGGTCTTCGTGTAGACAGAGAAGAAGAAATGATTGGCCTTGATGTGACAGAACATGGTCTTCCTTCCGCATATGCAGGTTTTGCAATGCTTTCGGAGTATATTGAAGAAGGAAATGATTTTGTGGCGGTATCCGGTGATACTCCGGTTGCAGAAGCGATTCCGATTAAGAAAGTTCCTGTATTTGAAGAAGGTATTCCGAAGTTTACAAAAATTGAGATTGTCTGCAAGGAATCCAAATTTGAAGCATTAAAGAATGCAATGATGAAGTTGGGAATTACTGGTATGACAGTATCCCATGTCCTGGGATGCGGGATTCAGAAAGGCAAACCGGAGTACTATCGCGGCGTACAGGTAGAAGCGAATCTTCTTCCCAAAGTACAGGTGAATATTGTAGTCAGCGCGATTCCGATTCGTAAAGTGATTGACACGGCGAAGACGGTACTTTACACAGGACATATTGGAGATGGAAAAATTTTTGTCTATGATGTAGAAAATGTGGTAAAAGTAAGAACCGGAGAAGAAGGATTTGATGCCCTTCAGGATGTGGAATAGTGAGAGCCGCATAGCAGAGCCTGTATAAATAATACTTTTTGAGCTGCAAGCTGAACGGGAATTCTTTAGTAGATGCGACGTTTGTCAGGCGTTATGGAGGTACATTCCTATGTGTTCTATTATGAGTTATTGCAGCCGCAGTGCTGCTTTTGATGTTTTTATGGAAGGCTTTAACAGGACCATATCAAGAGGTCCGGATGACAGCCGGATTGTTAAAACCGAAGACGGACTGCTTGGATTTCATAGATTATCGATTATGGGGCTGGCTCCGTCAGGGATGCAGCCATTTAGACTGGGTGACAGCTATGTGGTGTGCAATGGAGAAATTTATGGTTTTAAGAAGCTGAAAGAAAAACTGTCAGAGAAATATACATTTAAGAGTGAATCGGATTGTGAGGTTCTTTTACCGCTGTATCAGGAATATGGAACAGCAATGTTCGCCATGCTGGATGCGGAGTTTGCCTGTATTATTTATGATGGAGACGCAGGGGAATTTATTGCGGCAAGAGATCCGATTGGAATCCGGCCATTGTATTATGGATATGACAAAGAAGGAGCTGTTATATTTGCCAGCGAGGCAAAAAATCTGGCAGGGCTGACAGATAAGATTATGCCGTTTCCGCCGGGATACTATTATAAAAGCGGTCAGTTTATCCGTTACTGCGACATTGCTAAAGTAGATCGTATCTGCCGCGATAATCTGGAAACTGTATGCAAACATATTCATGATAAACTTGCAGCCGGAGTGGAGAAACGTCTTGCAGCTGACGCAAAGGTAGGGTTTTTGCTTTCCGGTGGACTGGATTCTTCTCTGGTATGCGCGATTGCGGCAAAGAAAAGCAAAGAACCAATTAGGACCTTTGCAATTGGTATGAGAGAAGACGCCATTGATTTAAAGTATGCAAGGCAGGTGGCGGATTATATTGGAAGCGACCATACAGAGGTTTATATGACACCGGATGAAGTGCTTTCTTCGCTGGAAACAGTCATTCAGCTACTGGGAACCTATGATATTACGACGATCCGTGCATCTATAGGAATGTATCTGGTGTGCAGATCAATCCATGAACAGACAGATATCCGTGTTCTGATGACAGGTGAAATTTCGGATGAACTCTTTGGATATAAATATACAGATTTCGCACCGGATGCAATGGCATTTCAGGTGGAGGCGCAAAAACGAATACGGGAACTTCATATGTACGACGTCCTTCGTGCTGACCGTTGTATCTCCGTAAACTCACTGGAAGCAAGAGTTCCCTTTGGTGATCTGGATTTTGTAAGATATGTGATGTCCGTAAATCCGGAATTAAAAATCAACACTTATGGAAAAGGGAAATATCTGCTGCGCCGCGCATTTGATGATGGTGATTATTTACCAGAAGAGATTTTGTGGAGAGAGAAAGCAGCATTTTCAGATGCAGTCGGACACTCCATGGTAGATTACTTAAAGGAGTACGCGGAGCGTAAATATACAGATGAAGAGTATGAAAGTATGTGTGAGGAATATGTGTATGCCAGACCGTTCACAAAAGAATCATTGCTATACAGAGAGATTTTTGAAACATATTATCCGGGGCAGGCAGAGATGGTCGCCGGCTACTGGATGCCGAACAAGGAATGGGAGGGATGCGACGTGAAAGATCCTTCCGCAAGAGTGCTGTCAAACTATGGAGACAGCGGGAAATAGAATTTTCTGTAGGAAAAATGATAACAGCGGTGGAATTTGAGTAAGGAAGCGGAATAATTATGACAAAATATATATTTGTGACCGGAGGTGTTGTATCGGGTCTTGGAAAAGGGATAACGGCAGCTTCTCTTGGACGGCTTTTAAAGGCGAGAGGATTGAAGGTAGCAGCTCAGAAATTAGATCCATATATTAACGTAGATCCCGGCACCATGAGTCCCTATCAGCATGGCGAAGTGTATGTGACCGAGGATGGGGCTGAAACAGATTTGGATTTGGGGCATTATGAAAGGTTTATAGATGAGGATTTGAATCAGTATTCCAATCTGACCGCAGGAAAGGTCTACTGGAATGTATTGAATAAGGAGCGAAGAGGGGAATACCTTGGTTCTACGGTTCAGGTAATTCCTCATATTACGAATGAAATCAAGGATTTTGTGTATCGTGTGGGGAAAAAGACAGAAGCGGATGTGGTAATTACAGAGATAGGCGGAACCATTGGCGATATGGAATCACAGCCTTTCGTAGAGGCGGTACGCCAGATCTCTCTGGAAGTGGGCAGAGAGAACAGCCTGTTCATTCATGTGACATTAGTTCCGTATCTAAGCGGTTCCGAGGAACATAAATCAAAACCGACGCAGCACTCAGTTAAAGAACTCTGCGGGATGGGCATTCATCCGAATATCATTGTTCTGCGTTCCGACAAGCCGTTAGAAAAATCTATTTTTCAGAAAATTTCTCTATTTTGCAATGTAAAACCGGATTGTGTCATTGAAAACCGAACATTGGAGAACCTTTATGAAGCACCCTTGATGTTGGAGAAGTCAAATTTTTCCTCCGTTGTGTGCAGGGAACTGAATATGAAAGCATCGAAACCGAATTTGACAGATTGGGAAAAGATGGTGGAACGTATCCGTTTACGTTCAGAAGAAGTACATATTGGATTGGTTGGAAAGTACGTAAAACTCCATGACGCATATCTGTCAGTGATGGAGGCGATGAACCATGCAGGATATGAACAAAATACATTCATAAAAATTCACTGGATTGATTCGGAAAATATCACGAAAGAAAATGTAAATGACATATTAAGAGGAATGAATGGGATGATAATTCCAGGCGGATTTGGAAATCGCGGCATAGAAGGGATGATTTTATCGGCGAAATACGCCCGCGAAAACCAGATACCTTACTTGGGAATCTGCCTTGGTATGCAGATTGCAGTCATTGAATTTGCAAGAAATGTATCTGGAATTGCGGATGCACATTCCAGGGAATTTGATGAACAGTGTAATCATAAAGTAATCGATTTTATGCCGGGACAGAGCGAGGCGATTGACAAAGGCGGAACTCTGCGTCTTGGAAGCTATCCTTGCAGGATTAAGCAGGGAACAAAAATGGAAAAATGCTATGGCGCAGAGATGATACATGAGCGTCATCGCCATCGCTATGAATTTAATAATATGTATCGTACAAAACTGGTCGAAGCCGGACTTGTGATCAGCGGCACATCGCCGGATGACAGTCTGGTCGAAACGGTAGAGCTGTGCGGGCATCCTTTTTTTGTAGGCGTGCAGTTTCATCCGGAATTCAAAAGCCGTCCTAATCAGCCGCATCCGCTGTTTAAAGGATTTATTGCGGCCGCTCTGGAGCAGGCAAGGAGCTGCCGCTGTGATTTATGAGCAAAATACTCTGTATTTGGCAGGAGGGAATAAAGTTATGGCGATTCATGAAGAGTGCGGCGTATTCGGAGTGATGGGGACAAAAAAGGAAAATGCTGCAGGCATCGTTTATTATGGGCTATACGCGCTGCAGCACAGAGGGCAGGAGAGCTGCGGAATTGTTGTGAATGACGATGGTGCGTTTTCGTCCTATAAAGACCTGGGGCTTGTCAGTGAAGTATTTTCGAAAGATACATTAACTCATTTACCCATGGGAAATATGGCAGTGGGACATGTAAGATACGGAACGACCGGAGGAAATACAAGGAATAACTGTCAGCCTATAGAAGTCAATCACCAGAAAGGAAAAATGGCGCTGGCCCATAATGGAAATCTTACCAATTCATTGGAACTTCGCGATAAGCTGGAATTATCGGGAGCAATTTTCCATACAACCAGTGATACGGAAACAATCGCTTATGTGATTACAAGAGAAAGGCTTGTGTCACCAAGCATTGAGGAAGCGGTCAGCAATACGATGAATTTACTGGAAGGCGCTTATTCGTTGGTGTTGATTTCTTCTACAAAGATGATTGCGGCAAGAGATCCATATGGGTTTCGGCCGCTTTGCTATGGAAAGATGGCGGACGGGACATATGTGGCTGCATCCGAAAGCTGTGCATTGTCAGCGGTAGGAGCAGAATTTATCCGTGATGTGCTGCCGGGAGAGATTCTGGTGTTTACAAAGAACGGTGTGGAATCAAGGAGAGAACACTGTGAAAAACAGCACAAAAGAACCTGTATTTTTGAATACATTTATTTTGCAAGGCCGGATTCTGTTATAGATGGCATATCCGTACATGAATCACGTATGAAAGCCGGAGAATTACTGGCAGAGAGTTATCCCAAATGCGCGGATATTGTGATTGGTGTTCCCGACAGCGGATTGGATGCTGCATTGGGGTATGCGGGAAAATCCGGAATTCCTTATGGGATTGGGCTGATAAAAAATAAATATATTGGAAGGACATTCATTTCTCCGGGACAAAATGAACGTTTGGATAAGGTCCGAATTAAGCTGAGTCCTGTCAAGAATGTAATTGATGGAAAAAGAGTTGTACTGATTGATGATTCCATTGTCAGAGGAACGACCAGCAAACGTATTGTAAAGCTTTTGCGTGATGCCGGAGCGAAAGAGATCCATATGAGAATTTCTGCGCCTCCATTTTTATATCCCTGTTATTATGGAACGGATATTGATTCGGAAGAAAACCTGATTGCATGCCATCACAGCGTGGACGAGATTGCACGGATGATCGGAGCAGACTCTCTGGGATATTTACCAATTGAGAAACTGAATAAACTAATAGGCAGTAAGGAGTACTGCGCTGCCTGCTTTCAGGGAAACTATCCCACGAAAATCCCGGCAGATTTGCGTAAGGACCGTTTTGAAAGGAAATTGTCTGAACGGGTTTGAGATAAAGAGGTGTATGTACGATGAAAAAATTTGACAGAAAACTGATTTTGTCCGATGGCAGCGAATACTGTGGATATGGTTTTGGTTCCGGGCTTGAAAAAATTACGGAAATTGTATTCAATACTTCTATGGTAGGATATCAGGAAATCCTTTCTGATCCATCCTATACTTATCAGACAGTAGTAATGGCATATCCTTTGATTGGCAATTACGGAATGGCAGAAGATGATTTTGAAACAGATATTCCAAGCATCGGCGGACTGGCAGTACGAGACTACAACGACGAACCATCCAATTTCCGCAGTAAATATACCTTATCGGAAATCATGGAGAAATATAAGATACCAGGTATCTATGGGATTGATACAAGAAAACTGGTACGTTCCATACGTGATCTTGGAAGCCGAAAGGCATTACTCACGGATATTGGCACATCCCTGCAGGACGGACTTCGTAAACTGGATTTATATGATATTCCGGCGGATGCCGTATCGCAGGTAAGCCGGAAGGAAATTCAGCAATACCTTGTGCCTGATGAGAAGTATCATGTGGCCGCTGTTGACTGTGGAATGAAACAGAATATTGTGAGGACTCTGAACCGAAGAGGATGCAGCGTGACAGTCTTTCCGTGGAATACTTCTGTGCGGGAAATAGAAAAGTTGAGACCAGACGGAATCTTTTTATTGTTGGACGGCATTTTAAATGGAGTGGCGACTGCACAGTCGCCGCAAATAAAA
>BLLU01000102.1 GCA_011959105.1 Lachnospiraceae bacterium
TGATGTGGTATAAAAAAAGTTGACACCCTATTCTCAAGGATTTGAGATATAATCAAGAGAATGAGGAGTGAACAAAAATGGCAGAAAACAGACAATACGACCACGAATACAAAGTACAGGCCGTGAAGCTTGCAAGAGAAATTGGACAGGCTAAGGCCGCTAAAGAACTGGGAGTTCCCAAGAATACCGTGTATGGCTGGATGAGAGCCAGCCGCCTTGGTAATCTTGACCTTGGAGCTGGCTCACAGACACCACAAAGCGCTATGACACTTAACGAGGAACTCATCCTGCTCCGCCAACAGGTGAAAGAACAGGAAAAAGAAATTAGGCGTTTAAAGAAAGAAAACGACTTTTTGGAGGAAGCCAGCGCTTTTTTCGCCGCGAGCCGTCTGAAGTCAGCAAAAACGAAAGAATGAAGTTTATTGCAATAAAGACGAAAGACGGCGATTCAAAAGGGGATATTGCTTTTTTCTGCCGGACACCCCATGTCAGCAGGGAGGGATTTTACCAGTATCTGGCAAATAAAGACCGTCCATGGAAATATCAGCCCTTGGCAGATGCCATGAAAGAAATCCTGGAGGAAGATGAATGCAATGATACATATGGCCGGATCCGCATGTATCAGGCATTGATCCTTAAGCGGCCAGAACATGTAAAAATCCCCGGTGAACGCACCATTTACCGTGTCATGAAGGAAATCGGGATCAGCCATCATCCCAGGCGCAAACCAAACGGGATCACGAAAGCAGACAGGGAAGCCAGAAAGTCAGAGGATCTGTTAAAACGTGATTTCCACGCAGAGGGACCACTGACAAAATGTATTACAGACATTACGGAGATCAAAGGCAAAGATGGGAAACTATATGTTTCTGCTATTTTTGACTGCTTCGATTCCAGCGTGATCGGTCTGGCAATGGATACCAACATGAAAGCACCGTTATGTGTGCAGACACTGGAAAATGCAGTGAAAGCGTATCCGGGAATCCGTGGAGCCATAATCCACAGTGACAGGGGAAGCCAGTATACCAGCCAGCATTACCGGGATGCGATCCGGAAGTATGACATACAGCAAAGCATGAACAGCGCAGGAGGCAGATGCCATGATAATGCCCGCTGTGAAAGCATGTGGGCCAGAATGAAATCAGAATTACTGTATGACCGTTATGACATAGAAGAAAAGAGCACGGATGAACTCAGGACTATCATCTGGAGGTATTTTATCGGCTACTGGAATAACCGGAGGATATGCTCTGCTAATGGTGGGCTTCCTCCGATAGTCAAACGACAGCAATACTATGATTCCTTGAAAGAGGCAGCATAAGGTACAAAATCCTTGAGAAAAATGTGTCAACTAATATTGACAAAATCA
>BLLU01000103.1 GCA_011959105.1 Lachnospiraceae bacterium
AATAAACAAAATGTTTACTCGCTGTAAAAAGAATCCTAACTGCATATTTTAACTCGCGAAAAGAGGTTTCTATTCCCCAGCGTTTCGCATATAACTGTTTGATTTCACCAGAACTAAATTTTTCTTGTGGCAGATTTGTAATAATACATTCATAAGAGTCTTGCGAGATTGGAAAACGCACTACTCTCATTTTTATTTCGTAAAACTTATTAAAATGCAGGTCAAGATAATCAAAAGGTGTTTTTTTCATAATAATTCTGTATTTTTGGGGATTTGCTTTTACTTCATTTGTCTGCTTTTTTGTGAGTGTAAGATTAACCCATTCGTCAAATTCATCACTCTCTGGCAGCATTGTTAGTTTCGAAGCTATTCCATTACTTGTTACATCTTTGACGCGTATTAAGTAATACATTCCTTTATGTTCCGCATGAGCAAATATATTGTAGTTCTCATAACCCCTGTCTGCGATAAAAACAGCAGGCTGGCCACGGTATCTGTCAATCAATTCACACATAGCACTATTTTCATTTTTCAATCGGGCAGGTTGGATAATTGCATCTGTGTATCTTCTGCTGCATAAATCATAAAAAGCGTTTAAATGCAGCTGGTTGAAGCCTTTGCTGTCAGGAAGCGGTTGAAAATAGGTTGTTTCATCTTTAGGATTGCAGGCAATGCATAAATCCGAACCATCACAGGCAATTAATCTAAGTCCTTTATATGTAGCATTATCATTAAAAGATTTAGTGAATTCTTGAAATAAGAACTCAAATGCTTCTGGCAATATCTGTGCCCTGCGCTGGTTAAATGCTGAATCCGATGGCGTGGAACTGTCAAAATCAAAATATTCCAACAATTCATCTCTTAATGCTTTGCCCTCCATTGTAAGCATAAACTTCATTATCTCTTCAAATGACCATTTCTTTTTACGTGAAAAATCCGTTTCTGGATTCTTTGTAAACAACCAACGGTAAGAATCCATCTCTGTAATAATGGATAATAGTTTTTGCTTTACCTCTGTAGAATAATTCATTGTGTAATCCTCCTTGCAACCAAGAAGTTTTCTT